>CAZQXF010000001.1:0-29925 GCA_964596975.1 uncultured Thiotrichales bacterium
TAGTAGCGGTAGTGATCGGGCTTGTAAGGGCCGTCGATCGGTACGCCGATATACTCCGCCTGTTCAGGTGACAATCGGGTCAGGTGCACGCCGATCTTGTCGAGGTGCAGCCTGGCTACTTCTTCGTCAAGGATCTTTGGCAGGACGTAAACCTTGTTCTCGTAGTCGTCCGGCTTGGTGAAGAGTTCGATTTGCGCCAGCACCTGGTTGGTGAACGAGGCCGACATGACGAAGCTGGGATGGCCGGTGGCGCAGCCGAGGTTCACCAGGCGTCCTTCCGCCAGCATGATGATGCGCTTGCCGTCGGGGAAAACGACGTGATCGACCTGGGGCTTGATGTTCTCCCACTTGCAGTCCTTGAGCCCGGCAATGTCGATTTCGTTGTCGAAATGGCCGATGTTGCAGACGATGGCTTCATTTTTCATCGCTGCCATGTGGTCGTGGGTAATAATGTTGAAGTTGCCGGTGGTGGTGACGAAGATGTCCGCGATCGGTGCTGCTTCTTCCATCGTTACGACACGATAGCCTTCCATCGCGGCCTGGAGCGCACAGATCGGATCAATCTCGGTGATCCAGACGGTGGCGCCAAGCCCGCGCAGCGACTGGGCGCTGCCCTTGCCAACATCGCCATAACCGGCGACAACGCAGATCTTGCCGGCGATCATGACATCGGTGGCACGCTTGATGCCGTCGACCAGTGATTCGCGGCAGCCATAGAGGTTGTCGAACTTCGATTTGGTCACCGAGTCGTTGACATTCATGGCCGGGAACAGCAGTTCACCGCGCTCCATCATCTGGTAGAGACGATGTACTCCGGTGGTCGTCTCTTCGGTGACGCCCTTGATCGACTCGGCCATGCGGTGGTAGCGCTTCGGGTCTTCTTCCAGGCTACGCTTGAGTGTCTTGAGGATCACCTGCCACTCTTCGCTGTCGTCGGCGCTCGGCTCGGGCACAGCGCCGGCATCGGCATATTCGACACCCTTGTGTACCAGCAGCGTGGCGTCCCCGCCATCGTCGAGGATCATATTGGGAGCGCCGCCATCGGGCCAGTTCAGTACTTGCTCGGTACACCACCAGTATTCTTCCAGAGTCTCGCCTTTCCAGGCATAAACGGGAATGCCTTCGGCGGCGATGGCGGCGGCAGCGTGATCCTGGGTCGAGAAGATGTTGCAGGAGCACCAGCGCACTTCGGCGCCAAGATCGACCAAGGTCTCGATTAGCACAGCAGTCTGGATCGTCATGTGCAGCGAGCCGGTGATGCGTGCGCCGCTCAGGGGCTTGTCCTTGCCGTACTTCTCGCGCAGCGCCATCAGGCCGGGCATTTCCGTCTCGGCGATGGCGATTTCCTTGCGCCCCCAGTCGGCCAGGGAGATATCGGCAACCTTGTAGTCGGTGAAAGTGGTTTCGAGATTAGCGTTCAAGTTCATTCTCCATTGAGTGTTGATGAAAAATGAGCGCCGTTGTTACAGGTGAAACCTCGGAACAGAGGGTTCGCGTCGGGGCTGAGCCTGGCGGAAATCCGTCGCAACGCTCCTCAGCCCGCGCGGGCGGCCATGCCGGCCACCCGCGGAAGAGGATGTCAGGCCACCTTAGTGATGTTGGCGGCGGCCTTCAAGTCTTCTGCCTTGTCGGTGCGTTCCCAGGGCAGGTCGATGTCTTCGCGACCAAAATGTCCGTAGGCAGCGGTCTGTTGATAGATGGGTTGAATCAGATTCAGCATCTTGACCAGTCCGTAAGGGCGCAGATCGAAATGTTCGCGGATCAGTGCCTCGATGGCGTCATCGTCCATTTTGCCGGTACCAAAAGTATCGACCGAGATGGAAGTCGGTTCGGCAACGCCGATGGCGTAGGAGACCTGAATCTCGCAGCGTTCGGCCAGCCCGGCAGCCACAAGGTTCTTGGCGACATAACGGCAGGCATAGGCGGCAGAGCGGTCGACTTTCGAGGGGTCCTTGCCCGAAAAGGCGCCGCCACCGTGGCGTGCCATGCCGCCATAGGTATCGACGATGATCTTGCGACCGGTGAGCCCGCAGTCACCGACTGGGCCACCAATGATGAACTGGCCAGTGGGGTTGATGTGATATTGGGTGTCGGCAGAGACCCACTCGCTGGGCACGACAGGCTTGATGATCTCTTCCATCACCGCCTCGCGCAGATCCTGCTGCGAAATGTCCGGATCGTGCTGAGTCGACAGCACGACGGCTTCGATGCCGACCGGCTTGCCGTTTTCATAGCGAAACGTGACCTGGCTCTTTGCGTCCGGGCGTAACCAGGGCAGTGTGCCGTTCTGTCGTACATCGTGCTGGCGCCGCACCAACCGATGCGAAAATGTGATGGGCGCTGGCATCAATACATCGGTTTCGTTGGTGGCGTAGCCGAACATCAGCCCCTGATCGCCCGCGCCTTGCTCCTCTGGGGCGCTCCGATCTACGCCCATCGCAATGTCGGGAGATTGCTTGCCGATTGCCGACATGACAGCGCAGGTGTCGCCATCGAAGCCGATGTCGGAATTGTTGTAGCCAATGTCGGTCACCGCCTTGCGAACGACATCTTCATATTCGACCTGGGCCGATGTGGTGACCTCACCAGCGACCAGCACCATGCCTGTCTTCACCAGGGTCTCGCAGGCCACGCGTGCACCTGGGTCCTGTTCTAGGATGGCGTCGAGAATGGCATCGGAGACCTGGTCGGCAACCTTGTCGGGATGGCCAGCGGAGACGGATTCGGATGTGAATTGAGAACTGTTGGACATGCGGGCTTCCATGTGATGAGAGCGAAAAATTGGTGCACAAGTGTATATGAAGCGAAACATCGAAAACCAGAGCTACTTCAAAAACTCATGCCATCGGCGCTGATCGAGCCGGAATTCCAGCAGCGCAAGTATAAAAATTCTGAATATCCACTATTGAAAAGTTCTGTAAGCTGCTGATAAAAAATAAAATAAGATATTTTTTCTGCGATTCTGCTTGCTCGTGCGCAACATTTACGTGAGAATGTTGCGCCTGAAATTGCACCGCCGGGTACCTTGGGTCGCTATCAAAACAAGTAACAGGCCTGACTCAGCGGCTCGACCAGAATTTTATCCCGCCAGCACGGCCAGCCGTTACTCGGTGCCTGCTGACGCTCAAGTTTTTCACATGACAACCCTGCCGGGAGTTTTTTTATGCCATCTCGTAGAGACTTAGCCAATGCCATCCGCGCATTAAGCATGGACGCTGTTCAGAAAGCCAACTCGGGGCACCCAGGTGCACCCATGGGAATGGCCGACATCGCGGAAGTGCTGTTCAATGATTTCATGAAGCACAATCCGGGGAATCCCAAATGGGTCGATCGCGACCGCTTCATCATGTCCAATGGCCACGGTTCGATGCTGCCTTATTCAGTGCTCCACCTCACTGGGTACGATTTGAGCATCGATGATCTGAAAAACTTCCGTCAGCTACATTCGAAGACACCGGGTCACCCGGAGTATGGTTACGCGCCGGGCATCGAGACCACCACCGGCCCGTTGGGGCAGGGCATTACCAATGGCGTCGGCATGGCCATTGCCGAGCGCGCACTGGCGGCGCATTTCAATCGCGATGGGCACGAAGTTGTCGATCACAATACCTATGTGTTCCTTGGTGATGGCTGTCTGATGGAAGGCATCTCACACGAAGCCTGTTCTATTGCAGGTACGCTGGGCCTCGGCAAGCTGATCGCTTTCTATGACGACAACAACATCTCCATTGATGGTGAGGTTGAAGGCTGGTTTACTGATGACACGCCGAAGCGTTTTGAAGCCTATGGCTGGCAGGTGATTCCTGATGTTGATGGCCATGATCCAGACGCAATCAAAGCGGCAGTCGAATCTGCGCGTTCGGTCACTGACAAGCCCACGCTGATCTGCTGCAAGACCACCATTGGTTTTGGTTCGCCCAACAAGTCCGGCAAAGAGGATTGCCACGGTGCACCGCTGGGTGAGGAGGAGATCGAGCTGACCCGCAAGGCGCTGGGTTGGGAATACGGCCCCTTCGAGATTCCCGAAGAGATCTACGAAGCATGGAGTGCGGTTTCCAAGGGTGAAGCTGCCGAAAAGGCATGGAACGAGAAAATGGCTGCCTATCGCGAAGCCTATCCGGAGCTTGCGGCAGAATTCGAGATGCGCATGGCAGGTGAGCTGGGTGATGACTGGAGCAAGAAAGCGGACGCCGTGATCAAGTCGGTAGCCGAAAAGGGTGAAAGCATCGCCAGCCGCAAGGCATCCCAGAATGCGATTGAAGCACTGAGCAAGTTCACTTACTTCATGGGCGGCTCGGCAGACCTTGCTGGATCCAACCTCACCATTGTCTCCAATTCCGTGCCGATGCGCGCCAATCAGCCTGATGCCAATTACATCAACTGGGGCGTGCGCGAGTTCGGCATGACCGCGGCGATCAATGGTATCGCGTTGCATGGCGGCTTCGTTCCGTATGGCGCGACTTTCCTGATGTTCTCCGAATACGCGCGTAATGCGCTGCGTATGGCGGCATTGATGAAAATCCAGAATATCGAAGTCTTCACCCATGACTCGATCGGTCTGGGCGAGGACGGGCCTACTCACCAGCCGGTCGAGCAGGTGGCCACACTGCGCATGATCCCGAATATGAGCCTGTGGCGCCCCTGCGATGCCGTCGAGTCGGCAGTAGCCTGGAAGATGGCGGTATTGCGCAAGAACGGGCCTACCAGCCTCATCTTCTCGCGCCAGAATCTGCCTCATCAGGCGCGTAGCGATGAGCAGATCAAGCTGATCGAGCGTGGCGGTTACATCCTCAAGGATTGCGACGGCACGCCCGATGCAATCATCATTGCAACCGGCTCCGAAGTCGGTCTGGCCATGGACGCAGCTGCTGCGATCACCGACAAGAAGGTTCGTGTCGTGTCGATGCCGTCCACCGATGTCTTCGATGCGCAGGACGATGCCTACAAGGAATCCGTGCTCCCCACTGCCGTGACGGCAAGGGTCGCCGTCGAAGCGGGTGTCACTGCGTTCTGGGCCAAGTATGTTGGCCTGCAGGGTGCCGTGGTTGGTATCGATACCTTTGGTGAGTCGGCCCCAGCGTCGGATCTGTTCAAGGAGTTCGGTTTCACGGTCGAGAACGTGGTCAAGGCCGTCAACAGCGTCGCCTGAAGCTAATTCGTCTGCCCCGTCGTTGCGGGGCAGATTTGTATTGTCCGTTAAAAAGTTAGGAGATAACCATGACGATAAAAGTTGGTATCAATGGATTCGGCCGGATCGGTCGGATGGCGTTTCGCGCAATTGCAAAAGATTTCCCCGGCATCGAAGTTGTCGGCATCAACGACCTGCTGGACAACGATTACCTGGCATACATGCTGAAGTACGATTCGGTACACGGTAACTTCGATGGCGATATCGCGGTCGATGGCGACACCATGATCGTCAACGGCAAGAAGATCCGTCTGACTGCCGAGCGTGATCCCGCCGACCTGAAATGGGGTGATCTCGACGTCGATATCGTACTGGAATGTACCGGCTTCTTTCTCACCGAAGAAGGCTGTCAGAAGCACATTGATGCAGGCGCCAAGAAAGTGGTCATGTCTGCGCCTTCGAAAGATGGCACACCGATGTTCGTATTTGGCGTCAATAATGACAGCTATGCTGGTCAGGCGATCGTTTCTGCGGCTTCCTGTACCACCAACTGCCTGGCGCCCGTCGCCAAGGTACTGAACGACAAGTGGGGCATCAAACGTGGCCTGATGACCACCGTTCACGCTGCAACAGCCACCCAGAAGACCGTTGACGGGCCTTCGATGAAGGACTGGCGCGGTGGTCGCGGTATCCTGGAAAACATCATTCCTTCCTCGACTGGTGCTGCCAAGGCTGTTGGCGTGGTGTTGCCTGAGCTCAATGGCAAGCTGACTGGCATGGCGTTTCGTGTTCCCACTTCTGATGTTTCGGTTGTTGACCTCACCGTTGAGCTGGACGGCGAAGCGTCTTATGACGACATTTGCGCTGCCATGAAAGCGGCATCGGAAAGCGGTGATCTGGGCAAGACTCTGGCCTACACCGACGAGAAAGTCGTCTCCACTGACTTCCGTGGTTGTGGTTCCTCCTCGATCTTCGATGCAGGCGCCGGCATTCAGCTGGATCCCACCTTCGTCAAGGTCGTGTCCTGGTACGACAACGAGTACGGTTACACTTGTAACATGCTGCGTTTCGTCGAGCACGTCGCGAACGCCTGATCGACCGTTGTGATCGACCGGAAGGCAGCAGCGCTGCCTTCCGGTGTTTTTCCGATTAAAGAGGCATTTGCCAAACCATCTGGCTTGGCAAATGTTTTTTTGTTGAATCATCTCCGTGGGAGTGGATGCTATGTCAATAATCAAGATGACAGACCTGGACCTGGCCGGAAAGCGTGTGCTGATCCGTGAAGACCTCAATGTGCCGATCAAGGATGGCAAGGTGGCATCGGACAAGCGTATTCGCGCGTCGATGCCGACCATTGAGCATGCAATGAATGCAGGTGCCAAGGTCATGCTGATGTCCCATCTCGGACGTCCGACCGAAGGCGAGCCGGCTGAGGAATTCTCGCTCCAGCCTGTTGCTGATCACCTGTCCGGCCTGCTGGGTAAGGAAGTGCGTCTGATCAAGGACTATCTCGACAACCCGCCCCAGCTCGAAGATGGCGAAGTCGTCATCCTCGAAAATGTCCGTTTCAACAAGGGCGAAAAGGCGAACGATGAAGTCCTGTCGAAAAAATATGCCGCGCTTTGTGATGTCTATGTGATGGATGCTTTCGGTACGGCGCATCGCGCACAGGCATCCACTCATGGTGTTGGTACTTTTGCGCCAGTTGCCTGCGCTGGCCCGCTGCTGGCCGGTGAGCTGGACGCGCTCGGCAAAGCGCTGAACAATCCAAAGCGTCCAATGGTCGCGATTGTCGGTGGCTCCAAAGTGTCCACCAAGCTGACGGTACTGGAGTCATTGTCGCAGATCGTCGATCAGCTGATCCCCGGTGGTGGCATCGCCAACACCTTTATTGCTGCGATGGGGCACAATGTGGGCAAATCACTCTATGAAGAAGACCTGGTAGCAGAAGCCAAGCGCCTGATGGAAGCGGCCAGGGCAAAAGGCGGCGAGATCCCCGTGCCTACCGATGTCGTCGTCGGCAAGGAGTTTTCCGAAACGACCGAGGCGACCGTCAAGAAGGTCGAGGATGTTGCGGACGATGACATGATCTTCGATATTGGCCCCGAGACCGCCGCGCGCTTCGCCAGCATGATGAAGGAAGCCGGCACCATCGTCTGGAATGGCCCGGTCGGTGTTTTCGAATTCGATCAGTTTGCCGAAGGCACGAAGGTGCTGGGTGAGGCGATCGCGGAATCCGATGGATTCTCCATCGCCGGTGGTGGTGACACCCTGGCTGCGGTCGACAAGTATGGTCTGGCAGACCGGATTTCCTACATTTCCACCGGTGGCGGCGCGTTCCTGGAGTTTCTTGAAGGCAAAAAGCTGCCGGCGGTCGAAATGCTGGAACAGCGGGCGAAGGGCTAGGTCCCGGCGATGAGCGACGGATCACCGATCTGCCACCGCAATTCCCGCGGCCTGAGGCGCACCAAGATTCTGGCGACGCTGGGACCTGCCAGCGAATCGCCGGAAATGCTCCGGGCATTGGTGGAAGCGGGTGTCGATGTCGTGCGCATGAACTTTTCTCATGGTACGCGTGAAGATCACGTCAAGCGTGCGGAGATGATTCGTGAGGCGGCTCACGACTGTGGCTGTGAGGTCGCCATACTCGGTGATCTGCAAGGGCCGAAGATCCGCATCGAGAAATTCAGGGACGGTAGTGTGCAGTTGCAGGAGGGGGATCATTTCATCCTCGATACGTCGCTGGGCACTGACGACGGCAATGTCGAACGTGTTGGCGTCACCTATAAGACCCTGGCCAGCGAGGTCTATCCCGATGATCTGCTGTTGCTCGACGATGGGCGGATTGTGCTGAAGGTCGAAAAGGTCGAGGGATCGGAGATCCACACCATTGTCATCACCGGCGGCAAGTTGTCCAACAACAAGGGTATCAACCGCAAAGGCGGTGGCCTCTCCGCTTCTGCGCTGACGGAAAAGGACAAGCGCGATATCAGGCTCGCTGCCGAACTCGACGTCGACTATCTCGCGGTATCGTTTCCGCGCGATGGTAACGACATGGAAGAAGCTCGCCGCCTGCTGAGTGAGGCCGGTAGCGAGGCTTGTCTGGTCGCCAAGATCGAGCGCGCTGAAGCGTTGGAGAACATCGAAGAGATTCTGGCCGCTTCGGATGCGATCATGGTCGCACGGGGTGATCTGGGTGTGGAAATCGGCGACGCCGAACTGCCTGCGGTGCAGAAGGATCTGATCCACAAGGCGCGTGTCTACGATCGTATTGTGGTGACCGCGACGCAGATGATGGAGTCGATGATCGAAAACCCGATTCCTACCCGCGCCGAGGTCTTCGATGTGGCGAATGCCGTACTCGATGGGACCGACGCGGTGATGCTTTCCGGGGAAACGGCCGTTGGCAAATACCCGGCAAGGGTGGTCGAGGCCATGGGTAACATCTGCATCGAGGCAGAGAAGCAGTCGCTGGCGAGAAAGTCGGATCACCGCATCAATACCACGTTTCAGCATATCGACGAAGCGATTGCGATGGCAACGATGTATACGGCCAACCACGCCAACGTCCGTGCGATTGCTGCCTTGACCGAGACCGGTTCGACGCCGAAATGGATGTCGCGGATCAGCTCTGGCATTCCCATTTATGCGATGTCTCAGCGGCCCAAGACCCGGCGCCGCGTCAAGCTGTATCGGGGTGTCTATCCGGTCGATTTTCCGACCAGCACGACCTCGCACGAACGTGTGAACATGACGGCCGTGGATATCCTCAAAAAACACAAGGTCGTCGAGGATGGCGATATCGTCATTATTACCAAGGGCGATCTGATGGGGGATGGCGGCGGCACCAATGCGATGAAGATCGTGGTGGTCGGGAAGCTGGTCGAACCACTCGATTGACGGTGAGGCTTCCCTTCCGGCCATGTATGAATTTCCATTGCGGTTGTCGACCGGGATAACCTGTAGCGGTTTTGCTGGATAGATCAACAATCGTTATTTGTAGGTAACTGTTCAGCGCTCGCTCAAGTACAACCGTAACTGCTCAGAGAGTGGTCCGATAGATCAAGAACTGCTCAGAATTTTTTTATCACTAAAGAAAGGAGACAAGTCTTATGGCACTGATCTCAATGCGTCAACTTCTCGACCATGCCGCCGAAAACGGCTACGGCATGCCTGCATTCAACGTCAACAATATGGAGCAGGTCCACGCCATTATGCAGGCGGCGGATGAAACCAATTCACCTGTCATCATGCAAGGCTCCGCCGGTGCGCGTTCCTATGCTGGCGAGCCGTTCCTGCGTCACCTGATTTCAGCTGCCGTGGAAATGTATCCGCATATCCCCGTGGTCATGCACCAGGATCACGGCTCCGAGCCGGCGGTATGTCTGCGTTCAATCCAGTCCGGTTTCACCTCGGTCATGATGGACGGCTCGCTGATGGCCGACATGAAGACGCCAGCCAGTTTTGAGTACAACGTTGAAGTCACGCGCAAGGTCGTCGAAATGGCCCATGCTGGTGGTGTTTCGGTTGAAGGCGAGCTGGGCTGCCTGGGGTCTCTGGAAACCGGCGAGATGGGTGAAGAAGACGGCCACGGTGCAGAAGGCAAGCTGGACATGGATCAGCTGCTGACCGATCCCGAAGAAGCGGCCGAGTTCGTCAAGCAGACCGGCGTCGACGCGCTGGCGATTGCGATTGGTACTTCTCACGGCGCCTACAAGTTCACCAAAGAGCCGACCGGCGATATCCTGCGGATTGACCGTATCAAGGAGATTCACGCCCGCCTGCCCAACACGCATCTGGTCATGCACGGTTCTTCGTCTGTTCCCCAGGATTGGTTGGAGATCATCAACAGCTACGGCGGTGACATGGGCCAGACCTATGGTGTGCCCGTTGAGGAAATCGTCGAAGGTATCAAGAATGGCGTTCGCAAGGTCAATATCGATACCGACCTGCGTATGGCATCCACCGGCGCAATTCGCAAGCATCTGGCAGAAAACCCGTCGAACTTCGATCCGCGCAAATTCCTCAAAGCTTCCACAGCGGCGATGAAGGATATCTGCAAGGCGCGTTATGAAGCGTTCGGTTCTGCAGGACAGGCTGACAAGATCAAGCCCGTCTCGCTGGAAGTGATGTACAAGCGTTATGAGTCGGGTGAGCTGGACCAGAAGGTCACCTGATTGAGGTTGGCCCGGCATTCCCACCGGGTGGCGAGAACGCCGGGCTGGATTGATGCCGAAAAGGGCGGTTGCTTGCAACCGCCCTTTTTCGTTGCAAGTAGTGAAGGTGTTACATGGTATTGAGGGTTTTTCTCATTCTGCACTGGGTAGGTATTGGTCTCGTTGCGCTGGGGCTCTACCTCTGGTTGTTTTCGGCCGCGAAAGCGGGTGACGTCAATCAGATGGTGTGGACAGCCACAGCTTTTGGCCTGGGAGGGCTGCTGATGTCACCCTACCCCGTGGTGAAGGCTTTCCAGTGGATGTCCAGCAAGTGAAAACAGCGCGCCGACGTCCAGTGGCGCATTGTAGCCAAGGTGGATGACTGGCCTGGACTGAAGCGAGCGCAGCTGCGCCAGATTCTCAGCTAACGCCAGGGCAGGATCGCTATCGTTCAACACAATCGCGAGGACTTCCAGGCCGCGATGCTGGATGGCTTCCAGTGTCAGCAGCACATGGTTGATACAACCGAGCCGGTTGGCCGCGACCAGCACTAGCGGATATGACAGCAGGCTGGCAAGGTCGGCATTGAGCGCCTGTTCCGCCAATGGTGAATAGAAACCGCCGGCGCCTTCGATAAGGGTGAGATTTTCATCGCTGCTGCCGCAGGCGATGACGAGTTCATCCAGTGTCAATTGGGTGCCAGCCATGCGGGCGGCAAGTGGCGGTGCGACCGCCGCTTCGAAGCGGAACGGGCATATCTGTTGCAGCGGCACCGTACCCGCAAGGGCGCGATGGTAGCGTAGCGCATCCGCGGGCCGCAGTTCGCCATAGACCAGCTTGCAACCCGATTCCACCGGTTTGCGTGCGCTGACTGCGACACCCCGTTGTCTGAGGCTGGTAATGATCTGCGTCCCCACGAGCGTCTTGCCGACGCCAGTGTCCGTGCCGGTGATAAACACGCCTTTCAGCATCTTCTGAATAATCTCCTCTGACGGGCACCAATACTGCATAATCCTGCGCTCACTGTCACCGGAAATTCGATTGATTTCGCTATCTGAAAATGTCTCTCTGAAGCCGTGGAATACATTTGGCGTCGATGTACGCGCCCGATATCTGCTGCGGGCAGGTTCGGGCGAGGCGCTGCTGGATGCGCTGGATGATCCTGCGTTGACCGGGTTGCCACGCCTGATTCTCGGTGGTGGCTCGAACATGCTGTTCTTGCGTGACTGGCCGGGTGTGGTGGTGCATCTTGCTGCAACCGGCGTCGCGGTCGAAGAGGAACGAGATGATGCAGTGATTCTGCGCGCTGGGGGTGGCGAGCAGTGGCACCATTTCGTCAGGCAGAGTATCGCCATGGGATTCGCAGGGCTGGAGAACCTGTCGCTGATTCCCGGCAGCGTGGGTGCTGCACCTGTACAGAATATCGGCGCCTATGGGGTTGAGCTTGCCTCGCGGTTCCATTCGCTGGAGATGATTGATTTGGTAACAGGTCAGCAGAACAGTATGGATCGCGACGCCTGCGACTTCGGCTATCGTGACAGCTGGTTCAAGCATCAAGCGAGCGGACGCCACCTGATCACCTCGGTGTCGGTGGCGCTGCCACGTACCCCGGTGTGGACGCTTGGTTACGGCGAACTTGCCGGAGAGGTGGCGCGTCGTGCGCAAGGAGAGGCCGTCACGGCAGCGCTGATCAGTGACGCCGTGTGCGACATTCGTCGGCGCAAACTGCCTGACCCACAAGCGCTTGGAAATGCCGGGAGTTTTTTCAAGAACCCCGTGGTGTCGCTAGCACAGGCTGATCAACTGCGTGGTGAGTTTCCTGATATACCGCTTTATCCGGCGGGTGTGGGCTACAAGTTGTCAGCGGGCTGGTTGATCGAACGTTGTGGCTGGAAGGGGCGACGCGTGGGTGATGCTGGTGTTTCGGCGCACCATGCGCTGATTCTGGTCAACTACGGTGGCGCGAGCGGTGCCGATATCTGGGCGCTCGCCCAGCGGATCATCGCTGATGTGGGGGAGCGGTTTGGCGTTGTGCTGGAGCCCGAGCCGAGAATTCCCGGCGTCAACATGGATTGCTGATGCCAAGCTGGAATTCTCACCGGTCTTTCACTGTAAGGAGCTGCGGACTCAGAGAATCAGGAATACTGCCACGGCCAGTGCCGAGATGAGGCTGATTGAGGTGATTGGCGTAATGATGAGCCCGCTGTGGGTAAACATCAAAAAGGCTGCTTCGATCACAATGACCGCTACGGCAAAGCCTAGCGCCCGGGAAGGTTTGAACCAGCCGGTTTCGTTGGCCAGCGAAATGATAGCGAGGCCAAAGAACGCAGCGCCCATCATGCCGGCATAGGCCAGATTGATCGGGCCATCGGAAAAGTACGCGTGAAGCAGTTCCGGCCTGATCATCATCAGCAATCCCCAGATGCCGAAAACGAGAATGGCGGCAAAAAGTGCAAATCTTCTTAGGGGGTCGGGCATGGTAAGGTCTCCTTTGGCGGTATCTTTATTTGACCGATGTTTCTCACCTGTTCTCTACAGTGGCCGCTGCGGGTGGCGTGCTGCCTGATGTTTGCGCCAGCTTGCGTGGCCTCACGACGAGGTGGCGGTGAGAAGTGCGGGATTGTTATGCGCATATTGCTGTTAAATCATAGGCAATACAAGCACTTACCATGCCAGCCGGCAGGGGTAACGGACGCTTTATCGGGTGGCGATTGATTTAAGTCATTAGTTTTGATGAAAAAAGAGACGAGCGGTCGAATACGGCAGATAAAATGTAGTGGTCAATGATCAGGAAAGAATCCCGGAATAGAACGAATCGAGTGGCATTCCATGCGGACCACATGCCGCTGCATCACGCTTTTGACGTGATTGGGCCGATTGTGCGAGGCTACTGCCTTTTCCAACGGGGCAGCCAGTGAAACTCACCGTCGAGCAATTCAGGCGCAGGGAGCACAAGAGCATTACCTTGCTTGGCATGTCCGGCGTGGGCAAGACACGGCTTTCGTGCATTCTGCGCGAAGCGGACTGGTTTCACTACTCGGGCGACTATCGTATTGGCACCCGGTATCTGGATGAGCCGATTCTGGACAACATCAAGCGCCAGGCCATGCAGGTGCCTTTTCTGCGCGATTTACTGCGTTCCGACTCGATCTCCATCCACAACAATCTGACGATCGACCATCTCAAGCCGGTATCGAGTTTTCTCGGCAAGTTGGGCAACCCGGAACTGGGTGGTTTGCCGCTGGCTGAATACAAGCATCGTCAGCGCCTTCACCTCAATGCCGAAATCGCAGCGATGAAAGATGTGCCGGCTTTTATCGAGAAGGCACAGTCTATCTACGGCTATGAAAATTTCATCAACGATGCGGGTGGCAGTGTCTGTGAGCTGGATGATCAGGAGGTACTGACGCTGCTCGATCAGCACACGCTGATCGTCTATATCCAGGCCACTGCCGAGGATGAGCAGGTACTGATCGAGCGGGCGAAATCCGCGCCAAAGCCGCTGTTCTATCGTGAGCCATTTCTTGATGAATTGCTCGATGCCTATATGACGGAAAAAGCGTTGCAATTTCCTTCCCAGATCGAGCCCGACGATTTCGTGCGCTGGAGTTTCCCTCGGCTGTTCTATTCGCGTATCCCGCGTTACGAGGCCATCGCCAACAGCTATGGATACACTGTCACCACCGATGAGATCGCCAAGGTCAATGATGCCCGAGACTTTGTCGAGCTGCTGGAAGATGCGATAGGGAGAGACACATGCCGATAGTTGCCAATTCCGATTTGCCAACATTCGAGCGGCTGCGGCAGCAGGGGCATATCATCCTGACGCCCGAGCGGGCAGCGCATCAGGATATCCGCGGCCTGCATGTGGGGCTGCTGAACATGATGCCGGATGCGGCCATGGAAGCGACCGAGCGCCAGTTCTTCCGTCTGCTGGGGGAGAGCAACCCGATTGCACAGTTTTTTCTGCACCCGTTCACCATCGACGAGATACCGCGTGGCGAAAAGGCCGCAGCGCATGTTGCCAAGTACTACCGGTCTTTCGAGGAGATTGCGGCAGAAGGGCTTGACGCACTGATCATCACCGGCGCCAATGTCACCCAGCCAAATCTTGCTTCGGAGCCGTTCTGGGAGCCGTTGACACGCATCATGGACTGGGCCGAGGAGAACGTTACCTCGACGCTCTACTCCTGTCTGGCGACCCATGCCGGTTTGCAGCATCGTTACGGCCAGAAACGCCGCCGCTTGTCAGCCAAGCGTTGGGGGGTGTTCGAGCATCGGGTGGTGGATCGCCGTCACCCGCTGGTGATGGATATCAACAGCCGTTTTGACGTACCCCATTCGCGCTACAATCAGGTTGACCGGAGCATGTTCGATGCGGCCGGGTTGCGGGTTCTGATCGAAAGCGACAAGGCTGGTGTGCATCTGGCGGTCAGTCCCGACCTGTTGCGGACAGTCTATTTTCAAGGGCATCCGGAATACGACACGATCAGCCTGCTGAAGGAATACAAACGTGAAGTGTTGCTGTATCTTCACGGCCAGCGTGAAGACCACCCGCCGTTTCCAGATCATTACTTCGATCTCTATACCCGTGCGATCATGAATGACTATCGCGAGGCGGCGGAACGGGCGGTGGCAATGAACAAGCCGTTACCCGAATTCCCCGAAGCGTTGATCATCGAGCGGCTGGACAACACCTGGCACGATACTGGCGAAGCCATTGTCGGTAACTGGATGGGGCTGGTCTATCAGGTGACGAACGCCGATCGGCGCCTCTCCTTCATGGAGGGCGTCGATGCCAATGATCCCTTGGGGTTACTGGCTGCGGAGCGCGAAGCCACGCGGTAACACACGCCTTGCGCCGGTCAGCGAGCGGCGCCAGTATCGATCATCGAGACGGCTGCGGGTCACGCCCGCTGACGTCGATGCATGAATAAACTGGTTGTCGCCCATGTAGATTCCCACATGGCGGTTGCCACGCGCGGGCCGGAAAAACAGTAGATCACCCGGTCGCAACCAGCGGCTGTGAATGCCTTGCCCTACGCGCTGCTGCTCCCGGGTCGTGCGTGGCAGCCGAATGTCGAATGCCTCCTGATACGCCTGCCGCACAAATGCCGAACAATCCATTCCCCGCCGATCACTGCCACCCAAACGGTAAGGCGTGCCTTTCCAGTGTGTGAAAGCTTGCTCCAGCCGTTGCGTCACCTCATTGGGCTGATGAACCGATCGTGCAGGTTTTGCAGGCTGTGATGCACAACCCGCCAGCCCAATGCCGAGCATGATCGTCGCCATCCATTTGGCCCCATTCACCGTGTTTCCTCCCTATCGTCCGGCCTCAGCAGAATGGGCTTGCCGCTGCGCCGGCGTATCCAGTTGATCGATTTGTAGACCGAATCCTTGCTGATCAACCAGCGTTCGAAGCGATATTTGCCGGGAAAATTGATTAGCAGTACGCCGACCAGCATTGTCAGCAGCCCCTGGCCCGGCAATACCAGCATCGCCAGCCCCATGATGAAACAGAAGATGCCGAACAGGTTCTTGATGATGAGAATGCTCACATAGACCGCCGGGTGATAGGCGTGCAGCCGGCTTTCGTGGCGTTTCTCGTCGCAAAAGTAGTCCTCCGGGATTTTCGTGATCAGCCAGGGGATGAGCAAAATGGTACCGACCAGCGTCAGCACGGAAAGCCCCGCCAAGTGGTAACCCCAGTCCTGCAGAAAAGGGAGGATTTGTGCCGTTACCTGCATTGTCACATTATGCGTTTTATCGGCTGCCGACAGTAGCACATAGCGGCTAGCGGGCGAATTAACCAGCGCTGATCTGAGCTGCTATGCGTCCATTTTCCTGCCGATCGATTGGCTGCCCTCAATGCTGGCACAGAGCCATCGTATCATCTGATCGATTTCATGCTCGGATACCGTCAGCGCAGGCATGAAGCGCAGCGTGTTCGGTCGTGGTGCATTGAGTAAAAGCCCTTGCTTGAATGCCTTGGCAGCGATGTTGGGTGCGCTGATTTGCCTCGTGTCCAGTGCCAGTAGCAAGCCTTTGCCACGGACTTTGCCAAGCTGGAATGCTTGCGAAATCTCGCCCAGTCGATCGCTCAGGTAGGCTGACTTACGCTGTACAGAATCGAGAAAACCTGGCTGTAGCAGCGTGTCGATAACAGCCTGGCCGGCAGCGCACACCAGCGGGTTGCCGTTGAATGTACCTCCCTGATCTCCCGGCTCGAAACAGCTGAACCGTTTCTTTGTCAGCAAGGCGGCAAGCGGTACGCCGCCACCGATCCCTTTGCCGAGCGTCATGATGTCGGGCTCAATGCCAAACTGCTCGTAGGCAAACAGCGTGCCGGTACGCCCCATGCCGGTCTGTACCTCGTCAACAATCAGCAGCAGCCCATGCTTGCGAGCGAGCCGGGAAAGCTCGTGCAGGAATTCAGCCGTCGCAGGTATCACGCCTGCCTCGCCCTGGATGAGTTCGAGCATGATGGCAACGCTATCGTTGTCGACTGCCGCTTCCACCGCGCCGATATCGTTGTAAGGCACCTTGATAAAGCCGGAAACCGCCGGTGGAAACAGTACATCCCAGCCCGGCTTGCCAGTTGCGGCCATGGTGGCGAGTGTTCTGCCATGGAAGCCATGCTCGAAGGTGATGATCTTGTATGCGCCATCTCGCTTGATGGCGCCCCATTTGCGTGCCAGTTTGATTGCGCCTTCGTTAGCTTCGGCACCGCTGTTGGTGAAAAATACTTCGTCGAAAACACTGTTGGCGGTGAGCTGCTGTGCCAGGCCGATCATTGCCTTGTTATAGAACGCCGGGCTGGGGTTGAGCAGCGACTCGGCCTGTTTCTGTAGTGCGCTGACGACAGCCGGGTGGCAATGCCCGAGCGAATTGACGGCCCAGCCCTGGATAAAGTCGAGCCACAACGCACCCTGTTCATCCTTGAGCCACGAGCCTTTCCCCGACACGAACACGGTATCCGGGCGATCAATAATAGCCATGATAGAGGGGTAGAGGTTGCTCATGCGCTTTTCTCCTTTGTCAGACTCACCAGCAGGACGCCCGAAAGCACCATCGCTGCACCCGCCAGTTGGCCGAGGCTCAAGGTTTCGCCGAGAACCGCCCAGGCCATCAGCAGTGTTGCAACTGGCCCGGCGGCACTGATGATCGAGGTGCGCGCCGCACCAATGCGCTGTATGCCGGCATTCATCAGGAACGCTGGAATGACGGTGGAAACCAATGCCAGCATCACACCCAGAAACAGGATCGAACCAGAAACCTGGAGTTGAGTCAGCGGCTTGCTAAGGCTGAAATGCAGCAGCGTCGCAAGACAGGCAATCGACATGGACAAGGCGGTAAAGCGTCTCGACCCCAGACGAGGGATCAGATGACCGCTGCCGGTCATGAATACGGCGAACACCACGGCGCTGCCGAAAACCAGTAGTGACCCCAGCTGGAGGTTGCTGGACTGGGTGATGACAGCATCGCTGGCAAAGACGAACGCAATGCCCGCATAGCTGAGTGCCAGTGCTGCCAGTTGCGCTACGGCAATCCGGCGTCGATACAGCACTGCGGTGAGCACGACGACGAGGGTGGGATAAAGAAAAAGGATCAGGCGCTCAAGCCCGGCCGAGATCAGTTCAAGCCCGCTGAAATCGAGGAAGCTGGCGAGGTAGTATCCCAGAATGCCGAGCACGACAATCCCCAGCCGATCGGAGGCCGTAAGCGGGGTTGGTCGAGCCGAGGGGCGCCACATTGCAGCGACCAGAAAGAAAGGCAGTGCAAACAGCATGCGCAAGGTCATCAGCGTGATGGCATCGACGGCGGCACTGTCGCTGTAGGCAAGCTTGATGAGAATCGACTTCGAGGAAAAACCCATGGCCGCCAGCACGATCAAGGTGCTGCCGATGATCATCGAGCGTCTGTTGTTCTGTTTGTCGGGTATATCCATGGTGGTTGCTCCGGGAACAGGGCAACCACGAATTCAGCGGCGAAAAGTCAAGAAGTCTACGGCAGTCGCAGCGGAATTCGCGGCTGCCGGGAAAATCAGATCAGAATGATTACGATTGGCAGCTCGGCGCAGGCAGTAGCCAGCGGCGTCGCAGCCAGAGTGTGCTGGTGGAAAAAATGGCGGTGTTGAATATCATGTCCGCAAGGCTATAAGCGGATCATGATGCCGTCAAGCACCGGCATGCATGAACGCGTTGATTTGTTTCGTTGTCCTGGTATCGAAAGGTGATAACCCAGTGGAATGGCTTGTGGTAGTGACGGCCTTCGTGGTCGGTTTTGCGATGAAGTACGGTGGCCTGTGCACCTATGCAGCGGCTGTGCAGATTGTGCGTGAGCGTCGCTTCGAGCGCTTGTTCACCTTTCTGAGCGCCGCTGCCTGGACAGCGCTGATTGTTGTGCCGCTGGCCTGGCTTTCCGACGGTGCGCTGCACTTGGCGGCGACTCACCGCGACTGGCTGGCGGCGCTGGCGGGAGGGGTGGTGCTGGGCTTGGGTGCCTACCTCAATCGCGGCTGTGTCTTTGGCACCTTCGTGCAGCTTACGGGTGGTAACCTCACCTACCTCGCGACGTTGCTGGGTATGGCATCGGGCGCAGTCATCGTCACTGCCTGGCTGGCGGATATGTCGCCGATCGTTGCTGAACCGGCGCTCGCAGCAGTCCCCAGCCTGGCTGCGTTACTGTGGTTGGGTGTTGCTGCGCTGCTGCTGTTTGGTCGGGTTTTCGAGGTTCGTCTTCAGCCTAAGCCAACGGTGCTGGGGCTGCGTTCGCTGCGCGTCTCGCTGGTGGCGCTGACGCTTGGCGTGGGAGGTGGCTGGCTGTATGCATCGGTACAGGGGTGGAGCTTTCCGGCTGTCATTGCCAACAGCGCCTATGTCGCGTTTGAGCTTCGCTCAGTTGGGCCAGCGATGCTGGCTTTGTTGTCGGCGCTCGCCATGGTGGCTGGCGGCATCACGGCCGCCGTGATGCAGCATAAGTTTTCCATTCAGCCTCCCAGGCTCATTCCTTCGCTGGGGAGCTTCACCGGCGGTGCGCTCATGGGGGGCGCGGCTGTTATCGTGCCCGGCGGCAATGATGGCTTGCTGCTCAGTGGTATTCCGGCGCTCGCGCCACATGCTGTTACCGGGTATCTGCTGATGCTGCTGGCGATGATTATTCTGCTGGTGCTGCTACCCGATCGGCGTCGCTGCTAGTCGCCTGTGGTTCTTCTGCCGTCTGCGGGCTAGGGTTCGACGTGTTGGGCGCAGCGGTGTTGTTGCCGTCGAGCAGTAGCAGTTTGGCGATTCGTCGATAGAGTGAATGGATGTGTTTGAAGGCTTCGATGACGTTGTTTTCGAGCCGGTAGGTGTCCATGTGATGGGGTGTCTCGACGGTCACGCGCTTGGCGAGATGCTGGCGTGTCTGTTCGATCAACTGGTTGTAGCTGGCTTTGGCGTCGTTCACGGTTCTGGCCTTGTCGATATCGTTGTTGGTCAGTGCCTCGATGGTGAGTTGTCCCGTTTCCAGCAATGCATCATGCAGCATCTTCAAGTGGTTGAAGGTTTCCGGGCTGATGTGCAGGTCTTTCTGTAGCCGTTGTTTACTGGCCTCGGTAATACTGGTTTCAACGACATCACCGATGTTTTCCAGGTAGTTCGCCGCGCCGAGGTAGCGATAGAGTTGGCGTGGCTGGGGGTCGATCAGGTTCTGCTGTGACAGTTTGCCGAGAAAGCGGACGATGGCGTCGTGCAAGGCATCGACTTCATCGTCACGCTGCTGCAGCGAGTGGATGCGTTCGTGCGTCCCCATGGCGATGGCGGGCAGACTGTCGCGAACCATGTCGAGCGTGAATCCCCCAAGTCGTTGTAGTTCCAGTCGGGTACGATCCAGCGCCATCGTGGGTTCGTCGAGATAGTAGTCATCGATGTACTGCGGGGTCGCTGCCAATGCTTCGGTGACTGGCTTGACCGGAATCAGCCAGCTGACGATTCTTGCCAGCGTGCCGGTGAAGCCGATGAAGATCAGCAGGTTGGCGACATTGAACAGCGTATGGGCGTTGGCGATCTGGCGGGGTGCCGCGCCGATGATGTCCTCGCCGGGCGTCAGATCGCGCACAATATCGGCAAGATCCGGAATGAACCAAACCCAGATCAGTACCCCGAGCACATTGAACAGCACATGCACCACGGCGGCCTGAACCGCCTCGCGTGGCTTGCCGATCGCAGACATCAACGCAGTGACACAGGTACCGATGTTCGCTCCCATCACCAGTGCGATGCCGGTTTCCAGCGAAATGAATCCCTGACTGGCCAGAATGATCACGATACCGGTGGTTGCCGATGAGCTTTGCACCAGCGCAGTGAAGCCTGCACCGATCAAAATGCCTGTCAAAGGCTGTTCGATGCTGCCCATCAGGTCGATGAAGGGCTGGTAGTTGCGCAGGGGTTCGGTGGCATGGGACATCAGGTTCATGCCAAGGAACAACAGGCCAAGCCCGAGCAGCATGGTGGCCAGCTGTTTGACGCGATGGTTTTTCGCCAGCAATTCGGTAAAGAAGCCGATGGCAACCATGGCCAGCGCGGCGTTGGTGACTTTGAAGGCGATGATCTGCGCGGTGATGGTGGTGCCAACATTGGCGCCGAGAATCATGCCGATCGACTGGCTCAACGTCATCAGCCCCGCAGTGATGAAGCTGACGACGAGCACGGTTGTCACCGATGAGGACTGAATGATCGCGGTGATGATGATCCCGGCAAGGGTGGCGGTAAAGCGGTTGCGCGTCATCGCGCCGAGCAGTTGTTTCATGCGTCGACCGGCGACCAGCTTGAGTGCTTCGGTCATGACACGCATGCCGTACAGGAATATCGCCAGCCCGCCGATCAGCGAGATGGTGACCTGAACGAAATCGATGTCAGCCTGCATGGGCTTGTCTCACGGTGACGTTCCGGGCTGCTGGCGCGTATCGGCGGGGGATTCGATGCGAACGCTGAGGGGCTGCGCTGTGTCCAGGTGGACATCGGTCTGCGGAAAGGCAATGACGATCCCCGCCTCCTCGAACTTGCGGTTGATGATTTCGTTGACCTCACTGCGGGTGATGGTGCGGAATTCCATCGAATCGAGATAACTGCGCATGCGCAGCACCAGCGCGCTGTCGCCAAACTCCTCGAAGGTGATCAGTGGGGCGGGGTCGGTGAGTACGCGCGGGTGTTCTGCCGCCGCTTCGCGCATCAGGCTCAGCGCCAGCGCCACATCCGAGCCGTAGGCGACGCCGACGTCGATGGTGATGCGGTTGATCGGGTCGGTCAGCGTCCAGTTCAGCAGTCGCCCGGTGACAAACTCTTTGTTCGGTACCAGCAACTCCTGGCGTTCCCAGTCACGGATCGTGGTGGCGCGGATGCGAATGCGCGAAACCGTACCCGTGGTCTCGCCAATGGTGACGACATCACCGACGCGAATCGGTCGCTCGAACAGCAGGATGATGCCGCTGACGAAGTTGGCGACGATCTCCTGCAAGCCAAAACCCAGGCCGACGCTCAATGCAGCGACCAGCCACTGGATGCTCGACCATTGCGTGCCGATGATCGAAAACGCGGCGATGATGCCGATGGCAACGATCAGGTATTGTGACAGCGTGGTGATGGCGTAACGCGCCCCGGCATCGATCGGCAGGCGTTGCAGCACCAGTATCTCCAGCAGCCCCGGAATGTTCTTCGCGGCCAGAATCGTGATGATGGTGACCAGCACACCGACACCCACATCGGCCAGGGTGACCGGCACTTCGGTGGAGATGCCGTCGACCAGCTCGGTGGTGGTGAAGGGCAGTTTCACGTTGTCCAGAAACTTCAGGGCGGGCAACAGGTCGGACCAGATCCACCAGAAGCCGATGATGCCGGCCATCATCAACAGGGCGCTGATGATGTGTTGCGCCTGGCTGCTGACCTGCTCGTAGAACTCGACTGAATCCTGCTCTTCCAGGCGCGTCAGTTCGGACTCGCACTCCTCGTCGCATTCGCCGCTGCGCTGCTTGCGCTGCTCATCACGCCGTTTGATAGCTTCCTGCCAGGCGATGCGCCGCTTCTCCATGAAGATCCAGCGCAGGAACAGGTCTTTTGCCAGCAGCAGCGCGGTCAGCAGCCAGATGCTGTAGAGCAGGCGCTGGGTCAATAGGCCAGCAGTGTAGTGGTAGCCGAGAATCGACAGGATGGCGAGGCTCAACGGCGTCAGCATCAGAATCGGAAACCACAGAAAGCGGGTTTGCGTCAGCCAGTTGCGTGGCCGTTTGAGCTGCAAATAGGTCGTGATCGGGCTGGATACACTCAACATGCGCCAGGTGAAGATGGCCAGCGCCAGCATCATCGCCACCAGTGCTGGGCGCCCAATCGCCGGGATCAGGGGGGTGAACTCGACCGCAAGCGTGAATGCAATCAGGAATGACAGTGGCGCGGTGGCCCATTTCAGCCAGCGCAGTTCCTTCCACAGTTGCCGCCGGATATTGTTTGGCCAGCGGAAATGGCGGTGGGCAAGACCGTCGGGACGGCATAGTTGACGAATGAAGGCGACCGTGAACAGCACGGTCGCCATGGTGTACAAGCCTTCGCTGAGGGCTGTGGTGTAGGCCTCGCGCGACGGGATTTTGCCCAGCCACCAGCCGATGAAGCCCAGAAGCAGCGGCCATCCGGCACTGCGCAGCAGGGTGTACCACAGTGCCAGCAGGGTGTGGTGGTAGCGGTTTTTCTGCAGTCTTGAGGTTTCGCGCCCAATGGCGGTGATGCGATGGCCGGCCAGTGGTTGCAGCATCAGCACCAGCATGCCCAGTAGCAGGCCCGATACGGCGAGCAAGGGTCGTTGGCGGAAGCCATCCTGGATATCCCGCAAGCTGTTTTTCAAGCGTGTCGGCGACAGAATCGCCTTGGCCGCGCCCAGTTTGTCGTCGAGATGCTGGAAATTGACTGGCGTCGTGTTTCGCATCCAGAACAGCTTGCCGCGAATGAATTCTTCAAAACGGCTGCTGATTCGGCTGTAGTCGGCTTCTTCCTCGGCCAGTTCCAGCAGCCGGCTCGAATATTGCTGGTAGGCCTCCGCCAGCGAGGCGAGCAGCGTCTTGTGCATGCCGAGCAGCTTGCGGATATCGCTGCGCAGGCGTTTGCGGTTGTGCTCGTCTTCAAGCGCCTGCGGCGGCAATTTTTGCAGGATGGCATCGGTTGCGGCATCGATGTCGCGCAGCTTTTCGCGCTGCTCATCGATGTCGATCTGGCGGTCGGTGAGCGTATTCAGCAGTTCGCGGTTGCTGTCGGCCTGACTGCTACGCCGGATGGAGCGCACATGCTCCAGGCGCTTGCGCAGCATCCGCCCGATGGCGTCAGTCGTGCCAAACACCTCCAGCCGTGTCTGTACCGTTTTTTCGCTGTTTTCGAGAGCCTTGATGTCGCGCCGCAACTGTTGCAGTGCCTGCAGGTTGCGGGTGTTTTCTCCCAGTACGCGGTTCAGTTCCTCACTGAGCGCAATATTGGATTCGGCGAGCTGGCGCAGTGGTGCGGGCGCATTGTCGAGCTGTTCAAGCGTTTCGCGTGCCTGGGTCACTACCTCGGTGCCTTGTGCCTGCCGCAGGGTCTCGATGCGGTGCGTCAGTGCGGCAATGCGGTTTTCCAACTGCTGCACGTCGCGCTGGGCAAGGTCGAGGCGTCCTTTGTACAGTTCCGACAGCAGTTTTTCGTTGCTGAGTTGCCTTTCGTGCAGCTTGAGTTCGGTTTGGCGATGTTTTTCCTGGAGTTGCAGGGCTGTGAGGCGGGCTTTGTCCAGGTCGCCGTCATGGCCTTCGAGGCGCTGGTTTTCGATTTCGCTATGCAGTTTCTCCAGCTGGCGTTTGTCTTCGGTGATCAGGTTGCGTAGCTGACGCTGGTTTTCCTCCCAGTCGGAGAGCTGCTGTTCCGCAGCGGCCTTCTTGTCACGCCGGCTGTCGAGCCGGATGCGTTCTTGCTGGGCCAGTTTTTCAAGCTTTTCCAGTGAACTGTTTTTCGGCAGGTCTGACAGCGGGTCGGCTTGCGGTGCTTTGGCCAGCTGCTGTTTGATTCGCTCCAGTTCGGCGGGGGCGCTGCGCAAGGTCTTTTGCAGCTCGCTCAGCTTGTCTTCGAGCGCCTCGATGGCCTGTTCGGCTTCGAGTGCCTGGCTCCAGGTGCTGACCAGCTGTTTGCGTGCGGCCTCGTCCAGCGCCGTGTTTTCCTTTGCCGAGTCGATTTTGGCGTTGATCTCTGCTGTGCTGAGAACCTGGGCCAGGGCGCCAAGCATAGGCAGCATCATCAGTATCAGGAGCAAGCTCCAGCGAGCCGTGCAGGATGGTTGATGGGGGCGTGGCGTGGATGCCCGGATGGTGGCGGGGGGAGCTGGGATCATGCCTTGATCATATTTCATGGGTCATCAAAAGTTTAGTGACCTTCCATTCATCTGTGCATGAACGGTCAAAAATGTGGATTCGTGCAAGAAAGGCAGAGTAAAATCGCCCGCTACGCTCCGATCGGGCTGGCATCGTTTGGCAGGGGAGCAAACCGTTTTCAGGAGGGATGTTTTCCATCGTTGGGCCAATTCCCAGAACTTGTCGCAATGTGGCAATGGATCTGCTGGCGCGTCGCGAGCATTCACGGCGTGAGTTGCAGACGAAGCTTGCGCAGCGGGATTTTCCGACCGATGAGATTACGGCGGCCCTCGATCGGCTTGAGGAGGATGGGCTGCTGAGTGACCAGCGGTTCGCCGAAGCCTATGCGCGGCAACGGGTTGGCAAGGGCTATGGCCCGCTGCGCATACGTCAGGAGTTGCGGCAGCGGGGCGTCGATGACAGCTTGATTGCGGAGGCAATGGCGCCATGGTCGGGGCAGTGGCTGCAGGTGGCGGCTGCGCAGCACGACAAGCACTTCGGCCAGCAGCCACAGGATCAGCGCGAGCGGGCGCGGCAGAGTCGCTACTTGCAGAATCGTGGCTTCGATTTCGATGTGATCAGAGAAGTTATTTCGGACTAAATTTATGAAAAGCAGTGCACAGATCAGACGCGCATTTCTCGACTATTTCGTCGAGCGGGGCCATACCGAGGTGCCGTCCAGTTCGCTGGTGCCGGCCAATGACCCGACGCTGTTGTTCACCAACGCCGGCATGGTCCAGTTCAAGGACACGTTTCTGGGGCTGGAAGAGCGTCCGTACAAGCGTGCCTGCTCATCTCAGCGCTGCGTTCGCGCCGGCGGCAAGCACAATGATCTGGAAAACGTTGGTTATACCGCGCGTCACCACACTTTCTTCGAAATGCTGGGCAACTTCAGCTTCGGTGACTATTTCAAGGAAGATGCGATTCGCTATGCCTGGGAATTTCTCACCGAGGTCTGTGCCTTGGCGCCGGAAAAGCTGTGGGTGACGGTGTATGAGGACGACGATGAGGCGGCGGATATCTGGCTGCAACAGATCGGCGTCGACCCCGAGCGTTTCACGCGCATTGGTGACAAGCCCGGCGGCAAGCGCTACGAAAGCGACAACTTCTGGAGCATGGGCGATACCGGCCCCTGCGGTCCCTGCACCGAGATCTTCTACGATCATGGCACCGAGATTCCTGGTGGCCCGCCCGGTTCACCCGATGAAGATGGCGACCGCTATATCGAGATCTGGAACCTCGTGTTCATGCAATACAACCGGGACAAGGATGGCAAGCTGACGCCACTGCCCAAGCCCTCGGTCGATACCGGCATGGGGCTGGAGCGGCTGGTGGCGGTATTGCAGGGTGTGCACAGCAATTACGAAATCGACCTGTTTCAGGCGCTGATCAAGGCGGCTGCCGAGGTGACCGGGGCGACTGATCTGACGCATGCCTCGTTGAAGGTCATCGCCGACCATATCCGTTCTTGCAGCTTTCTGATCGTCGATGGCGTGTTGCCGTCGAACGAAGGGCGCGGTTACGTGCTGCGCCGGATCATCCGCCGCGCCATTCGTCATGGCCACAAGCTGGGTTGCGACGATCTGTTCTTTTACAAGCTGGTGCCCGTGCTGGTCGAGCAGATGGGTGAGGCCTACCCGGAACTCACCAAGGCGGCCGATCGCGTTGCCGAAGTGCTGAAGCAGGAAGAGCAGCGCTTCCAGGAAACGCTGCACAAGGGTATGGGGCTATTGCAAGAGGCCATTGCCAAGGCATCGGATGGCGTGCTCGATGGCGATACAGCGTTCAAGCTCTATGACACCTATGGGTTTCCGGTGGATCTGACTTCCGATGTGGCCCGCGAACATGGTCTCACGGTGGACATGGCGGCCTACGACAAGGCAATGGCCGCGCAGCGTGATCGGGCCCGGGCCGCCAGTAGTTTCGATGTCGATGATCATAGCGCGGCCATTGTTTCGCTGGGGCTGGGTACCGAATTCACTGGCTACGACCACTTGCGCGAGCAGTCGAAGGTGCAGGCGCTGGTGGCTGGCGGCAAGCCGGTCGATACCCTCGCCGAGGGAGACGAAGCTGTGATATTGCTGGCGACGACCCCGTTCTATGCTGAGTCTGGCGGACAGGTGGGCGATCAGGGTGAGATCCGCACCGCCGATGGCGCTGTGTTCAGCGTGACCGACACCAAGAAACAGGGCGATGCCTTTGCCCATATCGGCAAGGTGGTCAGCGGTGCTTTCAAGGTGGGGGATGAGGTCACTGCCGAGGTGGATGCGGCGCGGCGCCGGGCCATCGTGCTGAACCATTCTGCCACCCATCTGATGCACGCAGCCTTGCGCAGTGTGCTGGGTGAGCATGTGCAGCAGAAGGGCTCGCTGGTGACGCCTGAGCGGCTGCGCTTCGATTTTTCCCAGCCCGAACCGGTCACGCCTGAGCAGCTGCGTGAGGTGGAGCGGCTGGTGAATGAGGAGATCCGCCACAATCGCGCCGCACAGGTGCAGGAAATGTCGATGGACGATGCGCTGGAGGCGGGTGCCATGGCGCTGTTCGGGGAAAAGTACGGCGATCAGGTGCGGGTCGTGAATATTGGCTTTTCCACCGAGCTGTGTGGCGGTACGCATGTCGAGCGCGCCGGCGATATCGGCATGTTCAAGATCGTATCGGAATCCGGTATTGCGGCAGGGGTGCGGCGAATCGAATCCGTGACCGGTGCCGAGGCTTTGAGGCTGATCGAGGAACAGGAGGCACGTCTGGCCCAGATTGCCTCGATGCTGAAATCCGATCCAGCCTCCGTCGACAAGCGCGTGGCACAGTTGGTCGAGCGCGAGCGGTCGCTGGAGCGCGAAGTCGCTGCCCTGAAAAGCAAGATAGCCAGCCAGGCCGGCAGCAGTCTTGTTGACAAGGCGCAGGAAATCCACGGTATCAAGGTGCTGGCGGCCAGTCTCGATGGCACCGATCCGAAGTCCCTGCGGGAAATGGCTGACAAACTCAAAAACCAGCTTGGCAAGGCCGTTGTCGTGCTGGCGGCCGTCAATGACGGCAAGGTCAGCCTCGTTGCCGGTGTGACCAAGGCTGAAACGGACAAACTGAAGGCAGGCGAGCTGGTCAATGTCGTGGCATCGCAGGTTGGTGGCAAGGGTGGTGGCAGGCCGGATATGGCAATGGCCGGGGGCAATGACCCTGCGGGCTTGCAGCAGGCGCTCGAGGTCGTTCCGGCCTGGGTAGAAGAGAAACTGGCAGGGTAGGCGCGTGGCACTGATCGTACAAAAATATGGTGGCACCTCGGTGGGTACGGTAGAACGCATCCAGGCGGTGGCCGACAAGCTCATCAAAACGAGGGATGCCGGCAACGAGGTGGTTGTCGTGGTCTCGGCAATGAGCGGCGAAACCAACCGGCTGCTGGGGCTGGCGCGAGAGATCACCGCCCACCCGGAAGGGCGCGAACTCGATGTGCTGCTCTCCACCGGCGAGCAGGTGACCATCGCGCTGTTGTCGATGGCGCTGGCGGAAAAAGGCGCCGAAGCGCGCTCTTATACCGGGGCGCAGGTACGCATCACCACCGATGAAGCGCACAACAAGGCGCGCATCAAGAAAATCGACCATCGCTGCATTTGCGACGATCTGAAGCAGGGCCGCATCGTTGTCGTGGCTGGTTTTCAGGGCGTTTCTGAAAATGGTCATATCACCACGCTCGGGCGAGGTGGCTCCGACACCACGGCCGTGGCGCTGGCAGCGGCACTGAAAGCGGATGAATGTCAGATCTATACCGATGTCGATGGCGTATATACCACCGACCCGCGGGTGGTGCCCAGTGCCAGAAGGCTTGAGACCATCACCTTCGAGGAAATGCTGGAAATGGCCAGCCTGGGTTCGAAGGTCCTGCAGATTCGCGCGGTCGAATTCGCTGGTAAATACAATGTCCCGCTGCGTGTGCTGTCGAGTTTCGAGGATGGCCCGGGCACGTTAATCACAACAGAGGAACAGCAAGTGGAACAGGCGCTGATATCAGGCATCGCATTCAATCGCGACGAAGCGCAACTGACGATAACCGGGGTGCCCGATACGCCGGGTGTCGCCTATCAGATTCTTGGTCCGGTGTCGGATGCCAATATCGAAGTCGACATGATCGTGCAGAACATCGGCAGTGATGGCACCACCGACTTCACCTTTACCGTCAACCGTACGGACTACGACAAGGCGTTAAAAATCCTGCAAAAAGTTGCCAAAGAACTTGGCGCACGGGCCTGTTCGGGTAACAATGAAATCGTCAAGATCTCCCTGGTGGGTGTCGGTATGCGTTCACATGCCGGCATCGCCGCGAAGATGTTCAAGGTACTGGCTGCAGAGGGGATCAACCTGCTGATGATCTCCACATCGGAAATCAAGGTTTCTGTTCTGGTGGAAGAAAAGTATCTTGAGCTGGGTGTACGGGTGCTGCATTCAGCCTTCGGGCTGGAAAATGAGACAGCCGCCTGAATAATCCCGCTGCAGACGGATATGCATGTGAGGTCAAACCGATTCGAAGGTAAATCGACTCGACACTCGAATCATATCCATGGATAGTGCGCTCGTCAGCCACCTATTAAACATATAAGGCTGATGACAATCATAACTTAGGAAAACAGGAGTGAGTCATGTTGATACTAACGCGCCGCGTTGGAGAGACACTGATGATTGGTGACGACGTCGCCATTACAGTGTTGGGTGTAAAGGGCAACCAGGTAAGGGTAGGAATCAATGCCCCCAAGGAAGTCCCCGTCCATCGAGAAGAGATCTATCTTCGTATCAAGAATGAAGAGGAGAACGCGGCCAGTTCCGGCGAAAGCTGAAACGGTTCCTATCGGTATTGATCGATGGCAGCAGGTAATCGATCAATGTCGGTGAACTGCCAATTCTGACTCTTTACGTGGGCGCACCAGGAATGTATCCTGTGCGCCCTGTTGTTTCTGGAGAGCTGGCCGAGTGGCTGAAGGCGCACCCCTGCTAAGGGTGTATACGTTGACGCGTATCGAGGGTTCGAATCCCTCGCTCTCCGCCATTATTCAGAGCGACTCAGCTCAAATTTCCCGCGTTACAAGACAGTGTGCCTTGGTTTGACACGAGGGATTTGAACCCGACCAGAGGGTTCGACAAAACGGCAGGACAGCCGTTTTGGACGCGCAGCGCCCCGCAGGGGTGAGCGTCAGGAAGACGCGAATCCATCCCTCGCTCTCCGCCATTATTCAGAGCGACTCAGCTCAAATTTCCCGCGTTAC
>CAZQXF010000002.1:0-27208 GCA_964596975.1 uncultured Thiotrichales bacterium
ACCATGATGTTTGATAGTGCCGTCATTGTATGTCCCCTCGGTGGAATACCACGACAGTGTTTGCCCTTGAGGCGAGACCTTGCAAGTGCAGGGTTCGGCTGACAGCGTAGGTTTGATGACCGTTGATCCAACGTTGTGGCCTAGCCCGCATTTCTCACCACTTCACTACCGCGACTACCCAATGCAGCGAACTGATTGGCGTTCCTCGGTCGCGAACGCCAGCCATCACACTACCTTGAGCGGCCTCGTTTCGCGGGCTGGGTGGGAAGTCCAGGCTGGGCGACGACAACAGAAATCAGCGGAAGTTCAATGATTGTGAATTTGCGTTAACGATTGGCTAGGGTTTTCAATTGCTTGCAACAATTTCTTTTGATTAAACATTGCAAAACCGTACTAACCTGCTACATTACGATGCAGGGTTACTAGGAATTTGCCCGCATCATGGCTGATTGCGGGTAGCCGTTTTTGTTTTTCAACAGTAGATCGGTCGTTTCAGGGATTGCGTCTGCGGACTCTTCATATGGGAAATGGAGGGGGATCCGTCCGCAGGTCGGCGGCTGCCGTGAGAGCTTCAATAATTGCTTGAGGAGTACGTAACAATGGCGAATCAATCGTCTTCCAGCGCATATATTGCTGATGGGTCTGGAGCCAAATCCGTTTTCAAGAGAAGAATCCCCGCGCTTGCGTTGGCGCTGGCGGGGGTTGTCTATGGCGGCCAAGGCCTGGCCGCTGGTTGTCCGGCAAACACAGTGCCTGATGGCAAGAATCTCATCGTCAATGGCGACTTCTTGACACAGCCTAAGGGTCCATATCCCATCAAGCCAAAAACCGACCTGGGTGGCTGGACCGCGGATGTGCCTTTCAATGGGATTGGCTATGCCCCCGATACCACGGTCACGATCGTGGTCGGCAAGCTTGATGATGGTGGTCCCATATCCCAGCTGCCGTTTCCGGGTGATGCGAAAAACAAGGTGCCAGCCACGCCATCCTGGCTTTACTCCAATGGTAACGACAAGGCCACCTCTCGCGTGATCTGGCGACAGACTGTCAAGGGTCTGACGCCAGGCAAGGACTATGTGTTCTACGGCTATTACAGCAATGTCATCAGTCCCAAGACGACGGACCCCTTTGTAGAGCCGATCATGAATTTCGGTGTCGATGGCAAGAGCATCGGCACCATTACGGCGCTCAACCACAGCAATTTGCTGTCGGGTGATGGCGGTAAAGACGTCTGGAAGCGTTTCGAATTCAAGGTGACGCCGACCAAGGATTCGGCAGTGCTGACCATCGCTGATGATGTCGTCAATGAAATTGGCGGTGACGACTTGGCGATTACGGCAATTGGCATTGAATCCTGCAAAACAACACTTGCTGGCCCCGATATTTCCGCAGACAAGACCAGCCTGACATTCACTGGTGTCGTCGCGGCCACCAGCAAGCCTCAGGTTATTACTGTAACCAACAAGGGTGAGTTGGATTTGAATATCACCAAGGTGGCACTGGCGGGCTTGAACCCGGCGGACTACGCGATCAGCAAGAACAGCTGTGCGGCGGCGGTCAAACCGAAGGGAACTTGCACAATCGAAGTCGTTTTCAAACCGACGGTGATTGGCAGCCGCGTGGCCGAAGTCCAGGTATCGTCAAATGATGCCGACACCCCAGTGCTGAAGATTCCGCTGGCAGGTACAGCGACGGCTGTTCCGCTGGGCAGCGTCGATGTGAAGCCAGCTGCTGTGGTTTTCCCGACGACCGAAGCGGGCAAGAGCAGCAAAGCAGAGACGATCACCGTCACCAATACCGGGGCGGCAGATATCACCATCAACGATGTGGTACTTGCGCCAACCGATGCGGAATTCACCATGGATGCTAAGGCTTGCGTCAAAGGCACCAAGCTGAAGCCAAAGGCGAGTTGCGATATCACGGTGATATTCAAGCCAGTGAGCGCTGGTTCGAAGAGCGCAACCGTCACCGTGGCTTCGGATGACAAAAACAAGCCCGCTGTCAAAGTGGCACTGACAGGGCTTGCGACACCTTCCGCGACGGCCGATATCGCGTTCCCCGACAAAGATCTTCTGGTCAAGGGCATGTCTTTTGGTGAGCTGCTTGTTCAGACGACCAGCAAGCCACAGACCTTCAAGATCAAGAATGCCGGTGGCGCGCCGCTGACGATCAGCGACATCAGTGTCTCGGACCCGCAGTTCAAGGCAGATACCACCGACTGTCTGGCGACACCGGTTGCAGCTGGTAAGGAGTGCGAGGTTGAGGTGACCTTCTCACCGACGAAGGTGGGCCCGCAAACAGCGATTTTGAGCATTGTCTCCAATGATGCCGACGAGAGCCCGGTACCCGTACTGCTGACAGGAACTGGCCTGACCGATGACAAGGACAGCGATGGTGACGGCCTGACGGATGAAACCGAGGCGCGCATGTGTACGGATCCGAACAACCCGGATACCGATGCCGATGGCCTGCCCGATGGCATCGAGGACGAAAACAAGAATGGCCGCGTCGATCGCGATGTCAGCGGTGCTTTCCTGGAGACAGATCCTTGTGTCAAGGATACGGATGGCGACGGCATCATCGATGGTGTCGAGGATGCGGATCATGACGGCAAGGTGCTCAAAGATGGCGCTGCGTTCAAGGAGACTGATCCGCGGATCGTCGACACCGACGGTGACGGCCTGACAGACGGCATCGAGGATGCCAACAAGAATGGCGTCTACGACAAGCCTGCCGAGACCGATCCGCGCGTTGTCGATACCGATGGTGATGGCATCAGCGATGGTGTCGAGGATGTCAATCGCAATGGCGTCATCGATGCCGGCGAAACTGATCCACGGGTACCGAACAAAACCGAGGTGCTTGGCGATACAGGTACATCCGGCCCGGTATTGACCGATCTGGAAGGTGGTGTCGGTGGTGGCGCAGCGGGCTTGCCATTCCTTAGCCTGCTAGGCGCTGGCATGTTGTTCCGCCGTAGAAAGGTCGCCGCCATGGTGGCGGCCACTGCCGCCGCTGCTGCGCTGGTCGCTGTTCCCGTGCAGGCCAAGGAAGGCCAGTTCTATCTCGGTCTGGGTGTTGGTCAGTCGATGGTCGACCCCGATCCGGATACCAACAATACGGGTTACAAGGTCGATGACGACACCGATTTCGGCGGCAAGATCTTTCTAGGTTACGATTTGATGGACTTCTGGTCGATCGAGGCGTTCTACGCCGATCTGGGTTCTGCCGCGCTGACCCATCCAACCAAGCAGGATGGCGACATCGATTATAAATCCTATGGTCTGGAAACCTTGCTGTACTTGCCCAACAACAAGCCCGGTTTTTCCGGGTTTCTGAAGCTGGGCCTGGGCAAGGTCAAGACCGATAGCGACACGATTCCGTTCGAGGGTGTCGAAGACGGGCAGCTGTTCGGTGGTGTTGGTCTCGAATATCAGTTTGAGTCCACCGTCTCTCTGCGCGGTGAGTATCAGTATTTTGACGAAGATGCCCAGCTGATCACGTTGAATGTACTCAAGCGGTTTGGTGGTGCGGCACCTCCGCCTGTCGTCGTCGAGCCGGTCGATACCGATGGTGACGGTGTCATCGACGAGAAAGACCAGTGCCCGGGTACGCCCACCGGTACACGCGTCGATATCAAGGGCTGTGCAATTGATAGCGATAATGATGGCATCGTCGATACACGTGACAAGTGTCCGAACACCCCGGCAGGCGTTCGTGTTGACGCAACGGGATGTCAGTTCGTTGTCGAAGTGGCGATCGATTCCGACTCCGACGGCGTGATCGACGACCACGACAAGTGTCCGGATACACTGCAAGGCATCAAGGTTGATTCGAATGGCTGCCCGTTTGTCACGCAAGAGGTCATCGACCAGTTCACTGGCGTGCTCGAAGGAGTGAATTTCCACACCAATTCAGCCCGTCTCACCGGTGAAGCGATGAGCATTCTCAATGGTGTCGCGCGCCAGCTTGCTGAGCATCCCGAGGTCAACGTGATCATTGTTGGCCACACGGACAGCATTGGCCCGGCGGATCGTAACCGCGCCCTGTCGCTTGAGCGAGCCAAGTCGGTGGCACGTTATCTCGTCAGCCGCGGTATCGAGCGCAGCCGTCTGAAGTACGCCGGCAAGGGTGAAGATGAGCCTATCGCCTCCAACGCGACTGCGGCAGGACGTGCGAAGAACCGCCGCGTTGAGTTCATCGTTGAACATGATGGATATGACGGTGGCTATGGCGCTTCCAATCGCTACTGATCTTCGATAGGTCGGCATGCCGAAGCCGTCCCTGCAAGGGGGCGGCTTTTTTTGTGCCCGGATATTGGTTTTTTCTGTTGCCCCGGGGCAGTGAATCGTCGATTTTGCCACCCATGTTCAACCCTGTGGCAGCGTGCCAGCAATGGGGCTGATATACTTGCGCGCTTGAATTTCGGGGTATCGATATGAGCGAATACGATGTTTCTACCTTCCAGGGGCTGATCCACGCCTTGCAGGATTACTGGGGCAAGCAGGGTTGTGTGCTGATCCAGCCCTATGACATGGAAATGGGGGCGGGTACATTTCATCCTGCGACGTTTTTACGTGCGATCGGGCCGGAGCCATGGCGCAGCGCCTACGTGCAGCCTTCGCGCCGCCCGACCGATGGCCGCTATGGTGAAAACCCCAACCGGTTGCAGCACTACTACCAGTTTCAGGTGGTGCTCAAACCCTCTCCGCTCGATATTCAGGATCTCTATCTTGGCTCAATGAAGGCGCTGGGCATCGATCCGCTCGAACACGATATCCGTTTCGTTGAAGACAACTGGGAGTCACCCACCCTCGGTGCCTGGGGGCTTGGCTGGGAGGTCTGGCTCAACGGCATGGAGGTCACGCAATTTACCTATTTCCAGCAGGTAGGCGGGCTCGACTGCCGTCCGGTCACCGGCGAAATCACCTATGGCCTGGAGCGCATCGCCATGTATCTGCAGGGGGTCAAGAGTGTCTATGACCTGGTGTGGAACAGCGGGCCGCAGGGCACCGTGACTTATGGCGACGTGTTCCATCAGAACGAGGTGGAGCAGTCGGCCTACAATTTCGAGCAGGCCGATACCCAGCTGCTGTTCGATGCTTTCGACAATATGGAGCGTGAGAGTCAGCGCCTGATCGAGGCTGGTTTACCGCTGCCAGCTTATGAGCAGATGCTACGCGCCTCTCATTCATTCAATCTGCTCGATGCCCGCCACGCCATTTCGGTGACAGAGCGCCAGCGCTATATTCTGCGCATTCGCGGATTGTCGCGGGCCGTCGCTGAGGCGTACTTTGCGGCACGCGAAAAACTCGGTTTTCCGATGCTGGCCGAGCAGAAGGAGGTGGCCAATGGCTGAACAAAAGGATCTGCTGATCGAGATCGGCACGGAAGAACTACCACCCAAGGCGCTGCCAAAGCTCTCCGCCAGCTTTACTGATGGCATCGTCAAGGGCTTGAAAGAGAAGGGTTTGGCTTTTGCTGATGTTGCCCCTTTCGCATCGCCACGGCGTCTGGCCGTGCTGATTCGCGATCTCGATGTCCGCCAGGCCGACAAGGCGGTGGAGCGTCGTGGCCCGGCATTGCAGGCAGCGTTCGATGCGCAGGGAAAACCCACCAAGGCCGCCGAAGGTTTCGCACGCTCTTGTGGCGTCAGTGTGGATGAGCTCGACAAGGTGGAAACCGACAAGGGGGCCTGGCTCTATTTTCGCAGCATGCAGGAAGGTCAGGCGACTGACGCATTGATCCCGGAGATCATCGAGGCAGCACTTGCCAATCTACCGATTCCCAAGCGTATGCGTTGGGGGGCCGGTGAAGCGCAGTTCGTGCGACCGGTACACTGGCTGATCATTCTGTTTGGTGACGAAGTGATTCCGGCGACCATTCTTGGTGTGGCTGCGGGCAGTACGACACGCGGGCACCGCTTTCATCACCCTGACACGCTGGAGATCAGTGCGCCGGCGGATTATGCCGAGATCCTGGCAAGCCGGGGCTATGTGGTGGCGGATTTCAACCGCCGCCGACAGATGATTCGCGAGCAGGTCGAAAAGGCAGCCGCCGACCTGGGCGGGAAAGCGCTGATCGAGGATGCGCTGCTCGATGAGGTGACCGCGCTGGTGGAGTGGCCGGTGGCGCTGGCGGGTGGTTTCGAGGAGAAGTTCCTCGAAGTGCCCCACGAAACCCTGATCACGACAATGCAGGACAACCAGAAATACTTTGCCGTGTTCGACAGCAACAAGCGCCTGCTGCCTCACTTCATCACCATCGCGAATATCGACAGCAGCAACCCTGCCGTGGTGATCGAGGGCAACGAACGGGTCATTCGCCCCCGCTTTGCTGATGCCGTGTTCTTCTGGGAGCAGGATCAGAAGCAGAAGCTGGCTGATCGTATCGAGGCGCTCAAGCAGATCCTGTTTCAGCAGAAGCTGGGTACTTTGTACGACAAGTCACAGCGGGTGAAAGCTCTGGCCCGCGAGATCGCCGAACGCATTGGTGCCGATATCGAGCAGGCCGAACGGGCGGCGGAGCTTGCCAAGTGCGACTTGATGACAGCGATGGTCGGTGAGTTCCCCAAGCTCCAGGGCATCGCCGGGCGCTACTACGCGGCACTCGATGGCGAGCCTGCCGAGGTGGCCGCGGCCATGGAAGAGCAATACATGCCGCGCCATGCTGGTGATGACCTGCCTGCCAGCCAAACCGGTCAGGTACTGGCATTGGCCGACAGAATCGACACGCTAGTGGGGATTTTTGGCATTGGGCAGAAGCCCACTGGCGCCAAAGACCCCTTTGCGCTGCGTCGCGCTGCACTGGGGGTGTTGCGCATCATCATCGAGCGTGAGTTGCCGCTGGATCTGCGCCTGTTGTATCAGTCTGCCGCTGACTTGCTCGGTGAGCGTCTGGAAGACAAGCAAGCGGTGGACAGTTGCCTTGAATACACGCTGGAGCGCCTGAAGGCTTTCTACCAGGATCAGGGTGTCGAGATCGATGTCATCGACGCCGTGCTGATCCAGCAGCCGACCCGCCCATTGGATTTCGATCATCGCGTCAAGGCCGTGTCGGCATTCAGGAAACTTGAGCAGGCGGAGAGCCTGGCCGCCGCCAACAAGCGGATCGGCAATATTCTGAAGAAGGTCGATCACTCGCTACCGGAGCAGATCGATGTATCACTGCTGCAGGAAGACGCCGAGCGGGCGCTGTATCAGCAGCTGGAACAGCTCAAGCCGGACGTGCTGGCAATGTTCGACAGTGGTGACTACGAGGCAGCGCTGATGCGCCTGGCTGGACTTCGGGAAACGGTGGACCGCTTCTTCGATGATGTCATGGTGATGGTGGACGACCCCGCACTGCAACGCAACCGGCTGGCGCTGCTGAATCAGCTGCGTGGCCTGTTTCTGCGGGTGGCGGATCTGTCGCGGTTGCAGTATTGACCTAGACCCTATGTTTTGACTCCTTAAAACTTGCAAATTCGTCAAGATATAGGGTCTAGTGAGAAATGCGGGCTCGCGCAATGCGAGCCCATTCTGACGAATCGTCCTGTTATTCTTCCTTGACCTCGAACTCGACCCTTCGATTCAATTGGCGGCCTGCTGCGGTGCTGTTGTCAGCGACCGGATGTTTTTCGCCGTGGCTGATGCGTTCCAGACGCTGTGCGTCGATACCGCGCTCGATGAGGGCGTCGGCGGCAGCGTTGGCACGCTTCAAACCGAGTGCCTGATTGTAGCGTTCCGACCCCTCTGCGTCGGTATGGCCGAGGACGCGCAATTCGATATCCTGATGTGCCTTGAGCTCGGTAGCAACCTGATCGATCTTCTTTTTTGCCACAGGCGAGAGGTCATACTGATCGAAACCGAACAGAATCGTCGGTAGCGTCAGCTTTGTCGGCGGCGTTGGCGCTGGCTCGAGCGTTGGCGCTGCCGGGATGATCGCTGTAACGGGTGCTGGCGCCTTGATGATGTTGCGTGGTGCATGCGAACGTCCGAACCGCTTGATCAGGCCGATCGAAAACGCTTTGGCATCCTCGTCGAAAGACGTGAACTCGATGCGCGCGGCAAAACCATTCGACCAGCCGTATTCCAGGCCGGCACCAAGATGCAGGTCCCAGTCCTTGCGTTGACGATGGGTGATAGTGGAGGAAGAGGTATCGAGCTTGCCGACACCGACGCGACCAAAGAATGACAGCCCTTCGCGCCGATAGTAGCCCTCGTCGTCTGGATAACCCGGGTAGTCGCGGCCACTGCGGCTGTTGAAAAGATAGCCGATCGCGCTGACGCCACCATAGCTGTAGTCGATTTCCCCCGCGTGATCCCGAGAAGCCTCATCGGCAATGCCTGCTTCGCCCAGTGTCGAATAAAAACCCTCGACACTCAGTCGTTTGCTGAGATCGAACCCGAGTGTGAGCGTTGCCCCGGTGCTGCTGTCATCGTCCTGGATGAAGCCGGTATCACGTGTGTCGGGTTCGAGAGTCGATGCAGCGAGACTGCCCCCCAGGTAGAGTCGCTGGGGAAAATCCCGTGCTGTTTCCATCTCGGCAGCCAGCAGCGGTGTTGTCATACTGACTGCAATGCATATGGACAGCGCCAGTGGCTGCAAGCTGGTTTTATGGCGGCGGATGCTCATTGCTGCCCCCTCGTTTCCAAGCCGCGCCGGCGCAGGCCGATAATAGCCAATGGTGCCAGCAACCAGCTCAGGCTCCCTGCGCCATGGCCTTGCAGTCCGGTTTCGATGATCCGTTTCGACGTCTCCGTATCGGCCAGTACTGCCGTTGGTGTTGGTATTGGCGTTCTGGTGCCAGGCAATGGTGTTACGGTGATCTGGATGCGTGCTTCGCTGCTGCCACCATTGCCGTCATTGATTTGGTAGATCAGAAAGTCGTCGCCGCTGAAACCGGTATCGGAGATATATCTGATCGAGTCACCGATAATCGTCGCTGTGCCATGCGCGGGTGGCTTGCTGATGATCAGTTGCAGCGGGTCATTTTCGGGGTCGCTATCGTTAGCTAGTGGCGCGATATCGATAGGTTCTCCTGTATTGACGGTGGCGCTGTCGGGTTGTGCAAGCGGTGGCTGGTTGATGGGCGCCAATTGCAGATTACCGCCAGTGCCTAAATGGAAATCGGCGTCATCGATGTCATTGTGAGACCCGGTGTCGCGAGGGAAGGTTTCCGGTGCCGTCAGGTCGTGCTGCTCGGGGTCAACGTCTTTCGCGAATGCCGATATACCGAAGTATTTTTGTCCGGGGGCGATGCCGAGGTCGAGCAGCGATACGAAGGCAAAGCCCAGGGATTCTGGCTGTGAGGCACGAACGACCATCAGTCCGTTGGGCGACTTGCTATTGTTGGAGAGAAAGTCGTTCAGGGTAGTGATGTTGGTGATGCCGTACTGAACCTTCGTGATATCGGCGTAGCCGGCCTCGTGAATCTTGACCAGGGGGCCGTATTCGTTCGGTTTGCCGTTTGCGTCCAGTGACAGTATCGCCGCAACCTGGATCGGGTTGTTACCGCTTTTTTCCAGCACGGTATGTCCGGCCAGTGCCAGCCCGCTGGAGGGGGCGATGATGCCTCGGCTGTAGATCAGGTCGACTCGTTCGATGTTCTTGTGTGAATAGGTTCTCGGCCCCGCGTTGGTGAATACGTCGAGACCACCGATGTTGGCGACGTTCCCGGAGATGATCTCTGCCAGCGGGCAGTCTTCGGGCTTTCCGGGCAGGGTGGCCTGGTACTGCCTGGCCGCGCCGGCTGTTTCCGCATAAATGGCGCAGGGTGTTCCGGCTGCGTCGGCGTTGTCGATGCGAACGATCTGAACTTGGTCAGGCTGAATGGGGTTGTACGCAAGCGTTTGATCCTGGTAGACGAATGATTCGATCTTGAGATCGACACCCAGACCCCAGCGATAGCTGCTGTCGTCGACAATATAGCTTGAAGGGACTGCTGGCACCGAGGTGGTATTGACGAGAGAAACCTCTCCGCGTGCCATTGCGCTGCCCACCGGTGCGACTGTGGCTGCCCCGAGAATCAGTGTCTGTAGTATCTTGCCGTATCGGCGCTGTTTCCACGTAGGCGTGTACGAATTGTTCATGACCCAGAGTCCTTTCAATTATTGGTTTTGGTGTAACGGGGGCAGGTTAAGTCTGTTTTCGCAGAACTATGTTGTTCGATTTCACGAAAATCATGTGCTTAGCAGTGAAAACTTGTAAATTGTGTGAGATGTACAACGTAATTATCGATCGAGACGGGGTAGTCAACAGAGACTCGGATCATTTCATCAAGTCAGCGGATGAATGGGTTGCGCTGCCGGGCAGTCTGGAGGCGATTGCCCGCCTCAGTCAGGCGCAGGTGGCTGTGCATGTCGCGACAAATCAGTCGGGGATTGCGCGTGGTCTGTTCACGTTGGCGGAGCTTGATGCCATGCATCGGAAGTTCCGCCAACAGCTCACGGACTATGGGGGGGAAGTTGCGTCGATACTCTACTGCCCGCATGGGCCAGACGACGATTGCGACTGCCGCAAGCCGCGGCCAGGCATGTATCAGCAGATCGCGGCGGCGTTCGATTTCAGCCTGGAAGGGGTGCCTGTGGTGGGCGATTCACTGCGTGATCTGCAAGCCGCGGTCGAAGTCGGTGCCCAGCCGATTCTGGTGCGAACCGGCAAAGGCGAGCGAACACTGGCGGCAGGCGGGTTGCCTGAGAACACGCAGGTCTATCGCGATTTGAGCGCGTTTGTCGATGGCTGGCTGGCGGCAGGGCGTGGCCAGCCGCCGTAGCGGGCGGCGTTACTTCGCCATCGGCCGAGCCGACACGATGGCAGCACGTACGGAGTCGACGCCGCTTTCGTTCTTGTTGAGGCCGAGGTCGACGACTTCGCGGGTCTTTGCCTTCAGGGTGCCGTGAATCGGCTTCTGGATCTGGCGTTCGCGCCCGCTGCTGTCGACGAAATTGATGGCAATCACCAGCCCGGTCATGTCTGTCGGGGTCAGATTGGCCAGTTCGGCCTTGTAGCGACCGGATTTGTCGATGCCGGTACGCACCCGAATGTATTGCGAGGGATTGGCAGCCAGGTCGAGCGTGATCAGCTCGTTGTAGGATTTGAGGCCAATCGCGCTTTTGTCGTTGGCACCTTTCTCGAAGTATGTTTTCGCGGTGCGCAGGTCACCGCGCTTTTTGGCGATGACACCGAGCTGATAATAGGCATCCGAGGTGGGTAGCAATTCCAGGCTCGCCTTCAAGTCACGTTCTGCGTCCGCTTCCATGCCGAGTTTTGCTTCGATCAGGCCACGGTTAAGGCGATTTCGAAAGAATTTCGGGTTGAGGTCGACCGCCGTGTCGTAGTAGCGCTTGGCGACCTCATAGCGTCCTGCCTTGGCTTCGGCATCGCCCAGCAAAGCATAGAACAGGCTTTCCGCTGGTTCCACCGCAATGGCCTGGCGTGCCAGTGCCCGAGCGAGATCGAAATCGCCTTCATTCAGCGCTTTACGGCCATGTTCGTAGTCTTTGTAGGCCTGCTTGGTGCTTTTCAGGCGCGCGACCATTTTCTGATAGCGCGCTTTGCCTTTGATGCCGCCGGGCGGAAATTTTTTCAGTGCCTCGATGTTGTTCTGAACCCGCTCCTGTGACGGGGGGTGACTGGCGAACAATCCTTCTATCCAGCCGGGGCTGCGGTTGTTGGCGAGACGCACGAAGATACGTTGCAGCTCGACGGCCTCGGCCGGGTCGTAACCTGCCTTCGCCATGTATTTCATGCCGTAGTAGTCGGCTTCGCGTTCGGCGTCACGACCATATTTCAGGGTCAGCAGTTGTGCGCCAAGGCCGGCTCCAAGCTGTGCAAGCTGGGCGTAGTCTTTGTTTCGGGTGCCTACCACCGTGGCGAATACGGCACCCTGCAGCAACATGCCTTTCGACATCTGCCGTGCCGTGTGTTTTGCGGCGGCATGAACAATTTCATGCCCCAGCACTGCGGCGAGCTGGGCTTCATTTTCCAGCTCGGTCAGCAGGCCGCGATTGATGGCGATCTTGCCACCTGGCAGCGCCCAGGCATTGGGTGTGGAGTCATTGACGACGTTGAACTCGTAAGGCAGCTTTCTGTCCGCGACTGCCGCAAGCTTTTGCCCCACTTCCCGGACGTAGGCCACCAGCTTTTCATCGGCCACATAGTCACCACCTTGCATTTGCCGTAGCGGCGCGTAGTTCTGCTTGCCGATTTCCAGTTCCTGCGCTTCCGAAATCAGTGATAGCTCGCGTTTGCCGGTCACCGGGTTGACGGCGCATCCGACAATAAAGATCGCGGTAGCGATGAGTGTAACGAGAAGCTTTTTCATGGCTTGAGTCCTTGCTGAGTTCGCTGCCGTGCCAGCCTATTTGGGCATCACAGTGCGCGCGCCGTCCGGTCCGCCAAGAATGAGCACGTCAGCGGGACGGTGGGCAAAAATGCCGACGGTCACAACGCCTGGCAGCATGTTGATTTGTTGCTCCAGTTTGACCGGCTCCATGATTTCCAGGTTATGGACGTCGAGAATGATATTGCCGTTGTCGGTAACAAAGCCTTCACGCAGGGTCGGCTGACCGCCGAGCTTGACGAGCTGGCGGGCGATGAAGCTCTGCGCCATTGGAATGACTTCCACCGGCAGCGGGAACTTGCCCAGCACGCGAACGAGCTTGGATTCATCGGCGATACAAACGAATTTCTCGCTGGCACCGGCGACGATTTTTTCCCGCGTCAGCGCGCCACCGCCACCTTTGATCAAGTGGAGTTGTTCATTGGATTCATCCGCGCCGTCGACATACAGCTGCAGATCGCCCACCTGATTCAGATCAAGAACCGGAATGCCGTGTCCGCGCAGCCGTTCTGCACTGGCTTCGGAACTGGCCACCGTGCCGTCGATGCGGCTCTTTATTTTCGCCAGCAGGTCGATAAAGTGATTGGCGGTGGAGCCGGTGCCGATACCGACGATCATGCCATTTTCAACATATTCGATAGCCGCTTCTGCCGCCGCTTTTTTCATGTCATCCGCATTCATGCCTTTGTTCTCCAATTTATTGCCTGCGAAGCCCTGCAATCATACACGGTGACGGGGTTTCACCTCAAAGTGCTTTCGGTTAGGCTTCGTCGATGGTCTCCATAGAAAAAATACTCACGGCACGCGTTTACGACGTTGCCAACCATACGCCGCTGGATATGGCGCCGCTGCTATCACAGCGCCTGGGTAATCGCGTGCTGCTCAAGCGTGAAGACTTGCAGCCGGTGTTTTCCTTCAAGTTGCGGGGCGCATATAACAAGATTTTTCATCTTTCGGATGAAGAAAAGGCGCGCGGCATTATCGCGGCATCGGCGGGCAATCATGCGCAGGGCGTGGCGCTTGCTGGCGCTGGTCTCGGTATCAGATCGGTGATTGTCATGCCGCGCACCACGCCTGACATCAAGGTCAAGGCGGTGCGCCGTCTGGGAGGCAAGGCCGTGCTGCATGGTGACAGCTATGATGAGGCCTATGCGCATGCGATGGAGCTGGCTGCCGAGGAAGGTTTCACGTTCATCCATCCGTTTGATGATCCGCTGGTGATCGCCGGTCAGGGAACGGTCGCGATGGAATTGCTGCAACAGCATCCGGACCCCATCAAAGCTGTTTTCATCCCGGTCGGCGGTGGTGGTCTGATCGCTGGCATGGCCAGTTACATCAAGGCATTGCGGCCGGACATCAAGATTATCGGCGTCGAGCCCGATGACACGCCAACGCTGTATTCGGCGCTGGAACACAATCGCCGCGTGACGTTGAAAGAGATCGGTCTGTTTGCCGATGGTGTCGCGGTAAAGCAGATCGGCAAGACGACATTCCCGCTGGCGAAAAAATATGTTGATGAAGTGGTGCTCGTCAGCACCGATGAGATGTGCGCGGCCATCAAGGATATTTTCGAAGACACGCGGTCGATGATGGAGCCGGCAGGCGCGCTGGGCATTGCCGGTCTGAAGAAGTATGTTCAAGCCACGGGCGTGAAGAATGAAACGCTGATTGCCATCAACAGTGGCGCCAATATGAATTTTGAGCGCCTGCGGCATGTGACCGAACGTGCGGAGGTGGGTGAGCGGCGCGAAGCCTTGCTGGCCGTGACCATTCCGGAAGAGCCGGGCAGCTTCAAGAAATTCTGCAGGACCATCGGCAACCGGGGTATCACTGAGTTCAACTATCGTTACTCCGATGCCCGCGATGCGCTGGTGTTCGCTGGTATCAAGCTTACCGGAGGTGACGAGGAGCGGGAGGCCTTGATCTCGGAGCTGCGCGAAAAGAGCTATCCGGTACTCGATCTGACGGATAATGAGGTCGCCAAGGTTCATCTGCGCTACATGGTGGGTGGGCATGCGCCGGACATTGCAGATGAACTGGTTTACCGTTTCATCTTTCCCGAGCGCCCCGGCGCATTGCTGAAGTTTCTGACGGCAATGGGGCATCGCTGGAACATCAGCCTGTTCCACTATCGTAACCACGGTTCGGCCCACGGGCGCATTCTGGTGGGTATTCAGGTGCCGGTGGGGGAACGTCGTGAGTTTCGCGCGTCGCTGAAGAATCTTGGCTATCAGCATTGGGAAGAAACAGACAATCCGGTATATCAGCTATTCCTGAGTTAAATAGTAGGTAATACCCCTAGTTCATCAGGGGAAGTATCGCCAACCCTGCAAATCCTCTATGATCTGGACATCTTCTAAAAACAAGCAAGGTAGTAGAGAGAATGAGTGTTGAAATACCCGAACGTGACGGTGATGGCTATCTGGTCGACATGAACGAATGGACTGAAGAGATCGGTCGCGCCATGGCTGAAGCCGACGGTGTCGAGCTGGACGATGTGAAGTGGAACCACATCATGAAGGCCAGAGAATACTATGACGAGAACATGGTTGTGCCTCCCATTCGCAAGTTCGCCAAATATGCTGGCGAGAACCAGAAAGACATCTTCAAGATCTGGAATACAGGGCCAATGAAGCCCATTACCAAATACGGCGGGCTGCCAAAGCCAACCGGTTGCGTGTAAGCGAGACAGTCGCAGATCAGCACAAAAAAGCCGCCTTTGGGCGGCTTTTTTGTGGCTGTCGCCAAATCCCGGGCCTGATGTCACCAAACTGTAAAACCTCACTCCGTGAGCGACCTGGCATTGATCTGGAGCTGCTTTCTGATGCACCATTGCCCGCCTCCAGACAATGTTCAGTGGAATTCCAGTCATGACTCGTTCACTCGTTTTTCCCCTCTTGCTCGTCGCCACGTTGATATCAGCCTGTTCCACCGCCTATTACGGCGCCATGGAAAAGGTTGGCTATCACAAGCGCGATATTCTGGTCAGCCGGGTAGAGAAGGCCAAGGACTCGCAGCAGGAGGCGCAGCAGCAGTTCAAGTCGGCGCTGGAGCGCTTCGAGTCGGTGGTCAATCTTGCCGAAACGGATCTGTTGAAGGCCTACAAGAAACTCAACAAGGAATACGAGGACAGTGAAGAAGCCGCCGAGGAGGTATCGGAGCGTATCGACGAGGTGGAGGATGTCGCCCAGGCCTTGTTCAAAGAATGGCGCAAGGAGATCGGCCTGTATCAGAATCAGACCTTGAAGGCATCCAGCGAGAACAAGTTGCGCGATACCCAAGCGCGCTACAAGCAGATGATGGCTTCAATGCGTAAAGCGGAAAGTTCGATGAAGCCGGTGTTGCTGACTTTGCGGGACAACGTGCTGTTTCTCAAGCACAATCTCAATGCCCAGGCGGTGGGTGCGTTGCGCTCGGAATTCACTGCGTTGAAAGCCGATATTACCTCGTTGATCGCGCAGATGAATCGTTCGATAGAGAGTTCAAACCGGTTTATTGCCGAGATCAAGGAGTAGTCTGCAGCCGCTCGCTACGAAGCCTGCTTCTTGTAGCTGGCCAGTGCCGCTACGCGCTGGCGAGTCAGCTCGTTCGCCAGATCCTGTCCCTTGAGTCCCTGTTCGACCAGTGGTTTCACCGCGATGCTGGCGGCTGCCTGTTGTGCGCCAAGCATGTACTGCCGTTGCGGGTAGGGCTTGTCTTGTAGCCCTGTGCGTCCATGAGCATCGGCTTCGCAGACGAGGAGTACGTCGGCGAAGCGTTCCGGGCGGCGAAAGGCGTCGAGTGATTCAAGTGTACGCAGGAGCGTGGAGGGCTTGAGTTCGCGCGAACGGTGAACATGCGTGTGATAGGTTGCCACCAGCATGGCCATTTCCCGCCAGGCTTTCGGTGCGCGCAGGCGGCGGCACATTTTGTCGATGATTTTAGCGCCTCGTGCTTCGTGCCCGTAGTGACTGGGCAGGATGTTCTTTGGCGTCGTGCCCTTGCCAAGGTCATGGGTCAGGGCAGCGAAGCGCAACATTGGTGCGGGTGATGCCTTTGCCGCTTCGGTCAGCACCATCATGGTATGCACGCCAGTATCTATTTCGGGATGGTATTTGGCGGGTTGCGGCACGCCGTAGAGGCGATCGATCTCCGGAAAGATGGCGCGCAGCGCGCCGCAGTCACGCAGCACCTCGAAAAACACCGCAGGCGAACGCTCGCCCAGTGCTTTTGCAAGTTCTTGCCAGATCCGTTCTGCGACCAGCGCATCGACTTCGCCATTGGCGACCATGTTACGCATCAGCGCGATTGTTTCATCGGCGACACGAAAGCCAAGGTAGGCATACCGTGCGGCAAAACGGGCGACCCGCAGGATGCGCACAGGATCTTCGGCAAACGCCGGAGAGACATGACGCAGGATGCGATTTTCAAGATCGTCGAGGCCGTGGTAGTAATCGATAATCTTGCCCGTACTATCCTCGGCCAGTGCGTTGATCGTCAGGTCGCGGCGCAGCAGATCCTCTTCCAGCGTTACCTCGGGGGATGCATGTACCTCGAAGCCGTGGTAGCCGGGCGCAGTCTTGCGTTCGGTGCGTGCCAGCGCATATTCTTCCTGCGTTTCGGGGTGCAGAAACACCGGGAAATCCTTGCCAACCTGGCGGTAGCCAAGTGCTGTCATTTGTTCGGGAGTGGCGCCAACAACAACCCAGTCCCGCTCTTTGGGTGTGCGGCCAAGCAGCTTGTCGCGGACTGCGCCGCCAACCAGATAGATCTTCAACCCAGCCTCCGGGCGCCTGTTGTATATTGTGTCGATGAAAAGAAGAGTCGTTATTTCCGCAGCTATTGTAACAGGCCTCCTGCTGTGCTCGACGATGGGTTGCAGCACGCTCGGCTACTACTCCCAGAGCGTCAGGGGGCACCTGTCGCTGTTGAGCAAGCAGCGTCCGGTCGCCAAGGTGGTCAGTGACGAAGCCATCGATGAAAAGCGCCGCGAGCAGCTGAAGCTGGCGCTGGAGATCCGCGACTATGCCAGCAAACGGTTGAAGCTGCCGGACAACGACAGTTACCGCCAATACGTCGAGCTGGGGCGGCCCTATGTGGTCTGGAACGTCGTCGCCACGCCTGAACTGTCACTGGAGCCGCTGAAATGGTGTTTTCCGGTCGTTGGCTGCCTGAGTTATCGCGGTTACTTCAAGCAGGCGGCGGCGGAAGCCTTTGCCGAGCCGCTGAAGCAGCAGGGCAATGATGTCATGGTCAGGGGCGTGCGCGCCTACTCGACGCTGGGCTGGTTCGACGACCCGCTGCTCAGTTCGATGCTCGACCAGGGCTCGCTGGCCACCGCCGAGGTGATCTTCCACGAACTGGCGCATCAGATCATCTATGCGAAGAACGATACTGTGTTCAATGAGGCGTTTGCTTCAACTGTTGGCGAACTCGGTGTGAAGCAGTGGTTGGCTGACCTGCACCCGGAACGCCTGGCAGACTACCGCCAGGCGCTGGGCCGGCGCGATCAGTTTCTGCAGCTGTTGCGCGGCACCTCCGATGCTTTGCGGGCGCTTTACGGCAGCGACATTTCCGATGACGAGAAGCGGTGGCAGAAGAAGGTCATTCTGGCCAGGCTGCGTAGTGACTATGAAGCACTGAAGCAGCGCTGGCGTGGCTTTGATGGGTATGACCAGTGGTTCAGCACGCCGGTCAACAATGCCCGATTGATCTCGATTGCTGTGTATCGTGACCGAGTGCCTGATTTCATGCGCTGGTTCGATGCCTGCGGGCAGGATTTCGAGCGCTTCTACGCTGCCGTCAAACGCATGGGTTCGATGGAGCAAGCGCAGCGTCACCAGCGCCTGACCGGGCCGGCCGATTGCGCCAGCTAGACCGGATTTCTCGCTAGTTCACGACTGCGACCCGGTGACAAATCCGGGTTGGCTTTGGTTTACAGCCGTCGCGCCATCGAACGGTAATACTGATACAGACCTTCTCTGTCTTGCAGGCCGAGATACTTGGGCGCAATGGCTTCCAGCGAGGTTGGGCAGGGCGTAGTGTTGCGTGGGCAGACGCTGTCGGTTTGCAGGGAGCGGTAGTTGTCCATCGTAAACGGCTTGCCCGGCATCCATTCCATGACGCTGGCTTCGATGCGTGACAGCCAGTCCGGTAGTGCCCAGACTTTGATCTTCTGACCAGTCAACTTGGCGGTGTAGTCAACCAACTCACGTAGTGTGTAGATGTGTGGTCCGCAGAGGTTGATTCGCTGGCCGTGCGTAGCAGTGTCTTCCAGCGCATCGGCAAATGCCTGGCAGACGTCACCGACGTAGACAGGTTGGAAACGGGCCTCGGCGCAGGCCAGTGGCAGGACGCCGGGTGCGAGCCTGATCAGGCTGGCAAAGCGATTCAGAAAGCTGTCGCCCTCACCAAAGATAACCGAGGGGCGAAAGCTGGTGACGGCCAGGTTCGGGCCAGCTGCGGCATGGACCAGGTCTTCACCGCGCCCTTTGGTTTGCAGGTAGCGGCTGCTGCCGCGCTTGTCGGCATGGAGCGCGCTCATATGTAACAGTCTGGCAACGGAATGCTGCTGGCAGGTCTCGGCAATGCGGCGCGGCAGTTCGGTATGAATTTCGCGAAAGGTCGCGTGCCTGGACTCATTCAGAATGCCGATAAGGTTGATGACTGCATCCGCGCCGGCGATGGCGTCAGCGAGTTGCTTGGGGTCATTAACGTTGCATTCGAACACTTCCGCATTGGGCAGTACTTTGAGGTCCCGGTGACGCTCGATCTTCCGGGTGGGTACGCGCACACGATAGCCCCGGTTCGACAGCATGCCGACGAGGTGCGTGCCGACGAATCCGGTTCCGCCCAATACGCAAACTGTTGTTATTGTCATGCTCGATTGCTCCCATTCATCTGGCCGACCGACAGTCTAAAATCATGCGCAAGTGAAAACAAATGCCACGCGCCCAAATGTTAGCCCAAAACAGGCGTGAATCGAGGGCTAAATCTTTGACTATATTAGAGAACCCTTGTTGACCTGAAAAACCATTCGGTCTATTTTGACTGTCACATGGAAAGAAGTGATCGCCATCGAACGCCCGCTGCGGTCGTTTGGTGGATCAAGCCACCACGGAAGACTCTGCTGAAATCTGACACCTCATACAGAGAACGGGTTCACTGGTTCGCGGAATCGATGCTCCCGGAAGCTCCGGCTTTGGTTCCGAGAATGTGTGCGCTCACTTAGGTTTCATTGATAGAGCATTTCAACAGTTGTGTAGTCGGCATGGCGCAATAGGTATTAGTGCAGCCGCTGCCCAAACCACTTAAACAGGAGACAATATTAAATGGCCCATATCGTAATTCTTGGCGCCGGAACCGGCGGAATGCCTGCCGCCTACGAAATGAAAGCATTGGTTGGTGACAATCATGAAGTGACCGTCATCAACGAAAATCCCTATTTCCAGTTTACGCCATCCAACCCCTGGGTTGCGGTTGGCTGGCGTGACCGTAAGTCCATTACGTTCGACATTCGCACCTATCTTGAAAAGAAGAAGATCAATTTCATCGCTAAACGGGTCGATGCCATTGACGCCAATGGCAACACACTGACACTCGACGACGGCGAAACCGTCAATTACGACTATCTGATCATAGCGACTGGCCCCAAGTTGTCGTTTGGAGAAGTGGAGGGGGCTGGGCCAGAAGGCGGTCACACCCATTCCGTTTGCACCGTCAATCATGCCGAAAAAGCGTGGGATGCCTACCAGAAGCTATTGGCCAAGGGGTCTGGTCATATCATTGTCGGCGCCATGCCAATGGCCAGCTGCTTTGGTCCTGCCTATGAGTTTGCGTTGATCATCGATGCCGACATGCGCAAGCGCAAGGTGCGGAACAAGTTCAAGATGACCTATGTCAGCTCTGAGCCGTATATCGGACATCTGGGCCTCGGCGGTGTGGGTGATTCGAAAAGCATGCTGGAGTCTGAGCTGCGTAACCATCACATGTCCTGGATCACCAATGCCCGTACCACTAAGGTAGAGGAGGGCAAGATGCTGATCGAGGAGCTGGATGCCGAAGGTGAAGTAGCCAAGAACCATGAAGTGGATTTTGATTTCGCCATGATGCTTCCTGCTTTCAAAGGGGTGGATGCCGTCGCCAATGTTGAAGGCCTGTGCAATCCTCGCGGCTTTGTCATGGTTGATGAACTTCACCGTAACCCAACCTTCAAGAATATCTACTCGGTCGGGGTCTGTATCGCGATTCCGCCCGTGGAAGCGACGCCTGTACCAACAGGTACGCCGAAAACCGGTTATATGATCGAGTCGATGGTGACCTCGGCAACGCACAACATTGCGGATGAGCTGGCGGGCAAGGAACCCAGCACAACAGCGCAGTGGAACGCCATCTGTTTGGCGGATATGGGGGATACCGGTGCTGCCTTCGTGGCGTTGCCGCAGATTCCGCCGCGCAACGTTGCCTGGTTCAAGAAGGGCAAGTGGGTACATGCGGCTAAGATTGCCTTCGAGAAGTATTTTATCCGCAAGATGAAAAAAGGTACGTCTGAGCCCCTCTATGAGAAGTACATTCTCAAAATGTTGGGAATCGAGAAGCTGAACTGATTCGGCGTTTTCACCGGAAACAAAAAAGGGCGCCCAAGGCGCCCTTTTTTGTATCGACAGAATGGTTCGGTTTAGAACTTGGAGATCATGTCGGCCAGTTTTTCCATGTCGGCGTCCGACAGTTTGGCAGCCTGGGGAGCCATGACGGCTTTCATCGCGCCGCCGCCAGTGCCAGCTTTGTAGGCCTTCAACTTTTTCAGGATGTCTTCCTTGCTTTGGCCAGCCAGTGGAGGGGCAACATTCATTGCCTTCATTTCTCCCTTGGGTCCGTGGCAGGCAGCACATGGCTTATAGAGATCGTCGGCGGACACCACTGAAACAGAGGTTCCCAGAACCAGGGCGGTAACAGATGCCATCATCAGTTTTTTCATTTCTTCTCCTCCACGGAGCTTGGTTTCACAGAAAGGGGGATGCTAACGCGCGGTAAATTCCCAGCTCATTGATACAGATCAAATCTACAGGGCTAACCCTTACAGCAAGCTGAACAATCACCCCGAACTTTGCTGTCTCACTACTGTGACCGCCCAGTACAGCGTCCTGGCAGTCTCCTAGCCACCCGTCATCGACATGAAGCGGATGACCTGATCCGGCTTGTCGCGAAATTCGTGTCGCTCTGGTTTGAGGCTGATGGCGGTGCGGATCGCTTCCTCCAGCCCGGCGTCGGAGATGCCTTCACGCAACAGCGGGCGCAATTCAAAGCGATCCTCCTGGCCAAGGCAGAGAAACAGTGTTCCATCCACTGATAGGCGAACACGGTTGCAGGTATCGCAAAAATGTTGCGAGATTGGAGTAATAAAGCCGATATTCATATCGGTGCCGGCGACGCGGACATAGCGTGCTGGTCCACCACCGGGCATGGCGCCAGGTAGCAGGTTGAAGCGCTTGGCCAGCCGTTTGCGAATATCCGCCAGGTCGACGTAGTGATCGGTTGCATTGCGACCAGTATCGCCCACCGGCATGGTCTCGATGAACCGAAGTGTGAATCCATGTTCGAGGCAAAACTCGACCATCGATTCCACTTCGTCATCATTAATGCCTTTCATTACCACCATGTTGATTTTCACGGGGCTCAGGCCGGCTTCCTTGGCGGCCATCAGGCCGACGATGACTTTTTCCAGTTTGCCTTTGGTGATTTCCTTGAAGACTTCAGGCCTGAGACTGTCGAGGCTGACATTGATGCGTGAAACACCGGCGCGCTGAAGCTCGGCGGCATGTTTCGCAAGCCGCGTGGCATTCGTTGAGAGGGAGAGGTCATCGAGTTCAGGAAGTGCTGCCAGTCGCGCGGCCAGGCCAGTCAAGTTCTTGCGTACCAGTGGTTCGCCGCCGGTCAGGCGAATGCGCCGCACACCCATGGTGGTAAACGCGCGGACGACGCGTTCAATCTCGTCGTGGGTCAGCCAGTCCTCCGGCTCTTCAAAGCCATGAAAGCCTTCGGGCATACAGTAGAAGCATCGGAGGTCACAGCGATCCGTCACTGATACCCGAACATATTCGATACGACGCTGGAAGGGATCGACCAACTTGTTCATGACTGCATTATAAGCCTGTCGATGGTCTATGTTTCAAGTGATCTTTGGCTGCCCTTGATCTGGGTTAACGTTAGTGTCGCCGCTCGCAAAGGGGCTGAGTGGCTATGTACGAGCGAGTTGCCGACGGGCATCCTTATTGAGTTCATCCATCTCGCCTTCGATCCAGGCTTCGACAGCTTCGATGATCTCGGCGGCAGATTTTCCTTTGGGATCAATCGCCGGGCCGATTCTGACAGTGATCATTCCGGGCTGCTTGATGAATTGCTCACGCGGCCAGAAGTAGCCGGCATTGTGAGCAATTGGCAGTACGGGGCAGCCGGTTTCAGCGGCGAGAAAGCCGCCACCTAGCTTGTATCGTCCTTTTGTGCCGGGCTGTACGCGCGTGCCTTCGGGGAAGATGACAACCCAGCGGCCGGAGGCGAGACGGGCTTTACCCTGTTCCACGACTTGCTTGACCGCATTGCGGCCTGCGTTGCGATCGATGGCGATATGGTCGAGTGCGGCCAGTCCCCAGCCAAAAAAGGGAATCCGTGTCAGTTCTTTTTTCAGTACCCATGCCATCGGCGGCAGGATATTGACCAGTGCCATGGTTTCCCAGGTGGAGGAGTGCTTGGACATGACGATGGTGGGCTCTGCAGGCAGATTGTCACGTCCTTCGACGCGATAGTGGATGCCGCAGATGAGTTTCAATGCCACCAGGTTGAGCCGTGTCCAGCTCATGACAATGGGGTAGCGCCGTGGCAGTGGTAACAGAAACAGCAGTGGCGAGAGGGTGCCGTAGACCAGTGTCGAAGTCGCGTAGACAACCCAGAATAGCGCCGAGCGGATAAAAAGTAGTGGCTTGTATTGAGACATCGGGTTGCGTGTCTGTTCCGGGGTGTCAGTCGTGATACGGCTTGCTGAACTCGTGCACGGAATCGACCAGCACTTTGACGTTTTCGGGATCGATATGTTGGTGTACACCGTGGCCGAGGTTGAAGACATGGCCGTTATGGGCGCCGAATGAAGCCAGTATCCGTTTGACTTCTTCCTGGATTTTTTCCGGCGAGCCGTAGAGCACACCGGGATCCATGTTGCCTTGTAGTGCAAGGCGCTCGCCAACGCGCGCCCGCGCGGAGCCAATATCGATGGTCCAATCCAAGCCGACGGCATCGCAGCCGGTGCGTGCCTGCAGTTCCAGCCATTGGCCGCCGCCTTTGGTAAACATCACGACGGGGATGCGCTGACCGTCCTGCTTCCGGATCAGTTGATTGACGATCTGCTGCATGTAGGCCAGCGAAAATTCCTTGTAGGCTTCGGTGGTCAAGGCACCGCCCCAGGTGTCGAAAATCATCACTGCCTGCGCACCGGCCTGTATCTGCGCATTCAGGTAGCTAGTCACCGAGTCGGCCAGTACTTGCAACACCTGGTGCAATAGCTGTGGCTCGGTATAGAGCATCCCCTTGGTGTTGGAGAACTCCTTGCTGCTGCCGCCCTCGATCATGTAGGTGGCCAGTGTCCATGGGCTGCCGGAAAAGCCGATCAGTGGGACCGCGCCGTCCAGCTCCCGATGTATCGTTCGAACCGCGTCCATGACGTAGCGCAACTCGCCTTCCGGGTCTGGTGCGGCCAGCGCTTTGACGTCGGCCGCAGTACGAATAGGTCGCTCGAAGCGGGGACCCTCACCTTCGGTGAAATAAAGGCCGAGGCCCATCGCATCGGGAATGGTCAGAATGTCGGAAAACAGAATGGCGGCATCGAGATCGTAACGGCGCAGTGGCTGCATCGTGACTTCACAAGCCAGTTCAGCGTTGCGGCAGAGATCCATAAAGCTGCCAGCCTGAGCCCGTGTGGCCTTGTATTCAGGGAGATAGCGTCCCGCCTGACGCATGACCCAGATGGGGGTCTGATCCACAGGTTCACGCAACAAGGCGCGAATGAGGCGGTCGTTCTTGAGTTCAGTCATGGGGCAAACCCTGGGAATGGCAGCTAGCGGTTGAATTGTCTGGTGCAAGGATTGTTGCGGAGCTTGCGCTGCCGCCAGGAACGGGTCAAGCGCCGAGGCGTTGCTTGATCTTCGCGCTGACCGCCCCCATGTCCGCGCGGCCCTGAAGCTTGGGCTTGAGCATGCCCATTACCTTGCCCATGTCGCGCAGTGAGCTGGCGCCCGTGTCGTTGATGGTGGCGGTGATCAGAGCGTCGATCTCATCGTCGCTCAGTTGTTCCGGCAAATACGCCTGAATGATCTCGATCTCGGCCTGCTCCTTCGCCGCGAGTTCGTCACGCCCGGCTTTTTCATACTGAGCGATGGATTCGCGCCGCTGTTTCACCATCTTGTCGAGGATGGCCAGGATGCTGGTGTCGTCGAGTGCCTTGCGGGTGTCAACTTCGACCTGCTTGATTGCGGCCAAGATCAGGCGAATCGTGCCCAGACGTTCTTTTTCGCCAGCGCGCATGGCGGACTTCATGTCGTCCGTGATGCGTTGCTTCAGAGAACTGTCCGGGTTATCCATCAGTTGGCGCCTTTGCCTAGTACAGGCGGGTGCGACGATTAAGTTCTTTCGACAGGCGCTTCAGATTGCGCTTGACCGCAGCGGCCTTCTTGCGCTTGCGAACTTCGGTCGGCTTTTCATAGAACTCACGGCGGCGTACCTCGCTGAGGATGCCGGCTTTTTCACAGCTTCGCTTGAAGCGGCGCAGTGCGATGTCAAAGGGCTCGTTCTCTTTGATGCGAACGGATGGCATTCAATTCTCCTGTTGTGAAACTGGCGTTGGCCAGCGCATAAAGTTCGCGAATTATAATGAGCTGCCTGAAAAAAGCAAAAGGTAACTGCTTAGCGATTGATTAAGTAGAACCGTAACTGCTCAGATTGCCGCTGGAATGCGTCAGATCAAGGCGGGAAATGTGAGTTTACGCGTGTAAATGACCATTTCCCAACGCAGAGATGGCGCATTCCAGTGGTGAGCTGAGCAGTTACAGCAAAAGATATGCGCAGACTTGTGGTGGCGGTGTCAGCGCGCCGATAGAATGCAGCGTTTTCAGTAGAGGCGTAGCGACATGAAGGTTCTCGGTATCGAGACATCCTGTGATGAGACCGGCGTTGCGGTTTATGATGATCAGCTTGGCCTGCTGGGGCATGAGCTGTATTCCCAGGTGGCGCTTCACGCTGTCTATGGTGGTGTCGTGCCTGAGCTGGCGTCCCGTGATCATGTGCGCAAGGCGGTGCCGTTGATCAACAGTTTGTTGCAGCGAATCGACGTGTCGCCGGAGGCGCTGGATGCCATTGCTTATACAGCCGGTCCGGGGCTGGTGGGGGCGTTGATGGTCGGTGCGATGCTGGGGCGGTCGCTGGCCTATGGGCTGGGGGTTCCGGCTGTCGAAGTGCATCACATGGAAGGCCATCTGCTCGCGCCCATGCTCGAAGATCAGCGTCCGGCGTTCCCGTTCCTGGCGTTACTGGTCTCCGGCGGTCATACCATGCTGGTGCGTGTCGAAGCGGTGGGTGACTACCAGGTGCTCGGGGAAAGCCTGGATGATGCGGTCGGTGAGGCATTCGACAAGACCGCCAAGATGCTCGGGTTGCCCTATCCTGGTGGTCCAGAACTGGCGAAGCTGGCGCTGACGGGTGATCCGTCTCGTTACAGCTTTCCGCGGCCGATGGTTGATCGTCCCGGGCTCGATTTCAGCTTCAGTGGTTTGAAGACGTTTGCCTTGAATACCCTGGCCAAGTCAGCGGCAACATCGCAGGACAAGGCGGATATCGCCCGGGCTTTCGAGGAGGCCGTCGTCGATACCTTGTTTATAAAAGCGCGAAGGGCATTGCAGGAGACCGGGCTGGGCAGTCTGGTGGTTGCGGGAGGGGTGGGGGCCAATCAGCGCCTGCGAGACAAGCTCGACACGCTGGATGCAGCTGTGTTCTATCCGCGCCCGGCGTTTTGTACCGACAACGGTGCCATGATTGCCTATGCCGGCATGCAGCGGTTGCTGGCTGGAAATGCCATGGGGTTGGCCGTTGCGGTACACCCGCGCTGGTCGCTGGAAGGTCTGGGGCGGTGAGTTGTCACCCTCAGGTTTCAGTGCCATCCAGCAATTTTTGAATATTGCTGCGATGACGCCAGAATACCAGGACAGCGAGTATGGCGCCGAATAAAACAAAAGTGGCCGAACCCGTGATCAGCCAGATGTAGATCGGAGTCATTGCCGTGGCGGTCAGCGCCGACAGTGAAGAGATCTTCTTCAGCTTGAACATCAAAAGCCAGGTCGCCAGCGCTGCCAGCCCCACCCGCCAGTCGAGTGCGAGTAACACACCTGCGGCAGTTGCCACGCCCTTGCCCCCGGCGAAGCCGAAAAAGACGGGATAGAGGTGGCCAAGGAAAGCGGCGAGCGCCACCAGTAACTGAATCTCCAGAGAGGCCCCAAGCATCCAGGCGATCAACACCGGGATCAGGCCTTTGAGCAAATCGCCGAGTAACGTGATGGCAGCCGCCTTCTTGCCGCCGGTGCGCATGACATTGGTAGCGCCAGGGTTTCCAGAACCCTGGGTGCGCGGGTCGGGCAGCCCCATGAGACGGCTGACGATGATCGCGCTGGAGAGCGACCCCAGCAGGTATCCCATCAGAATCAGAAAAGTATCTTGCACTGTACATCCTGGTTGCTTAGCGTAGCGGCAAGCAGGATTCTAGCCCGGATTTCCCGCTGGGTCTCGTAGCGAGGCCGTTCAAGGTGGTGTGATGGCTGGTGTTCGCGACCGAGGGCCGCGCAGGCGTAGTCGACACTACGTCGAGCAGCC
>CAZQXF010000003.1:0-24901 GCA_964596975.1 uncultured Thiotrichales bacterium
GTAAACTCGGCTTTGGCTTCCTGCGTCGCCCTACCTCCTCCATCCTTGGAGTCGTCCGCGCTTCCGCCTTGATTTGGCGCAAAACGGAGGCAATCTGAGCAGTTACTGGCATTGTGCTGAGTAGTTACCGGTGAGGCAGCTTAAATCCCACTCAATCCATCTTTGGAAAAGGGGGAAGCCGTCAAAAGTTGAGCTACTCTTTGACGAACTCGATGACCAGGTCATCCTGATCGACCAATGAACCCGCTTTAAGCTGAACTTTCTTGACCACGCCATCAAAGGGCGCGGAGACCGTGGTTTCCATTTTCATGGCTTCGATAACAAACAACGGGTCATCCTTTTTGACCGCCTGCCCTGGTTCAACCATGATGGCGGAAAGTTTGCCTTGCAGCGGTGAGCCAACCTGATTGCGATCGACCGCTTTGACATTCACCTTTACTGTGCTGACGGCGGCACGATCCCTGATTTCAATGGTTCGAACTTGCCCGTTCAAATCGAAGGTGACGCGGCAGATGCCGGATTCGTCGGGTTCGGAGCGGTACAGCAGTTTGATGACGATGCTCTTTCCCCGTGCGAGTTTGACGAGGACTTCTTCACCCTGCTTCAGGCCATAGTAGAATGTCGTGGTGGGGATGAAGCGCAGATCGCCGTAAGTTTGCTTGTTGTCATAGTATTCACGAAAGACTTCCGGATACATTTTGTAGGAGAGAAAATCGAGTTCCGTCTGGTATTCATCGAAAGCCTGTTGGAATTCAGCAAACTCGCGCTCGAAATCGACGGGCTCCAGCGCATCGTTGGGCCGGCCTTGCAGCGGCTGTTCGCCTTTGAGCACCAGCTTGCTCAGCTTTTCCGGAAAGCCACCTTCCATCTGACCGAGATTACCCTTGAACAGGTCAACAACCGAGTCCGGAAAAGAGATCGGGTTTTCTTCATTGAGCACATCGTCTTCGGTCAGACTATTGGCCGTCATATACAGCGCCATGTCACCAACAACCTTGGATGATGGCGTTACCTTGACAATATCACCGAAAAGCCGATTCACAATGGCGTAGTTTTTCTTGATCTCCTCAAACTTATGTTCCAGCCCGAGCGCGACGGCCTGTGGCCGCAGGTTGGAATACTGGCCACCCGGAATTTCATGATCATAAACTTCGGCCGTACCCGCTTTTAATCCGGATTCGAAGGGATAATAGAATTCACGCACATCTTCCCAGTAATTCGAATATTCGTTCAATCGCTGTAGATTGAATGACTGCTCACGCTCATGCCCCTGCATCATTGCGATAACTGAATTGAGGTTAGGCTGTGATGTGAGGCCTGACATCGCAGCCAGGGCCCCATCAACGATATCGACATCATGTTCGATGGCCTTCATCAATGTCGCCGCCTGAATTGCTGCCGTGTCATGGGTATGCAGGTGTATCGGAATATCAATCGCATTCCGCAAGGCCGGTATCAATTTCTCTGCCGCATAGGGCTTCAGTAACCCGGCCATGTCCTTGATACATAGCATGTGAGCCCCGGCGTCTTCAAGACGACGGGCCAGATCGACATAGTACTGAAGATTGTAGCGGTAGCCCTTCTCTTCGCGCATGACATCGCCGGTATAACAGATGGCGGCCTCGGCAATGCCGCCGGTGTGATTGCGCACCGCCTCTATGGATTTCCGCATACCTTCGATCCAGTTGAGCGAATCGAAGATGCGAAACACGTCGATGCCATTTTCCCAGGCTTTGACAATAAAATGCTCGACGAGATTATCCGGATAGGCCTTGTAGCCCACGGCATTGGCACCACGAAACAGCATTTGAAAGAGGATATTGGGTATCGCTTCTCGCAGGATTTTCAGGCGTTCCCAGGGACATTCGTGCAAAAAGCGCAAGGCAACATCAAAGGTCGCCCCACCCCACATTTCCAGGGAAAAGAGCTGAAAATGGTTTTTGGCCAGACCCTCGGCAACTTTGAGCATATCCACGGTTCTGACACGGGTCGCCAGTAGCGACTGGTGTGCGTCACGGAACGTGGTATCGGTGTAGAAAATGTTCTTCTGCTCACGCACCCACTGGGCGAAGTGCTCTGCGCCCATTTCGTCGAGCTTGTTGCGGGTTCCTTCGGGATAGCCCTGCAGTTCACGGAACTCGGGGATTTTGGGCTCGCGGAATGTTTTGTCGGGGTCAACCTTTCTGACATCGGGATGACCATTGACGATCACGTCCGCCAGATAGCACAGCGTTTTCGTCGCGCGATCGAAGCCGGGGCTGATTTTCATCAACTCAGGGTGCTCGCCGACAAAATTCACCGTCGCGCTGCCGGATCGGAACTCTGGATGGCCAAGCACATTTTCAAGAAAGCCGATATTGGTGCGGACACCACGAATGCGAAATTCGCGCAGCGCCCTGTCGGCACGCCGAATTGCCCCTTCGAGGCTGCGACCCGAGGCCGTCACTTTCACCAGTAGCGAGTCGAAAAATGGGGAGATCTCGGCACCCGGATAGGCATTGCCGACATCGAGCCGAATGCCGAAACCGCCGGCGCTGCGATAGGCGATCAGACGTCCGAAATCCGGCTGAAAATCCTTTGCCGGGTCTTCCGTGGTAATCCGGCACTGCACCGCGAAACCACGGCATTCCACGCTCTGCTGGGATGCAATCCCGATCTCGGGATCACTCAATCGTTTGCCATCCGCGATATGTATCTGGCTGCGGACAATATCGACCCCGGTCACCTCCTCGGTCACCGTGTGCTCGACCTGAACCCTGGGGTTTACCTCGATAAAATAGGCGTTCTGTTCCGCGTCGACCAGAAACTCGACCGTCCCGGCATTGACATAGCCGACATGGCGCATGATCTTGAGCGCATGGGCGAACAGTTGCTCCCGCGTCTCGGGCGCGAGCGTTGCACTGGGCGCCACTTCGACCACCTTCTGGAAACGGCGCTGGATCGAACAGTCGCGTTCATACAGATGGACGATATTGCCGTGTTCGTCACCGAGGATTTGCACCTCGATATGTTTTGGCGAGTCGACGAACTTTTCCAGAAATACGGTATCGTCGCCAAATGCCTTGAGCGATTCGCTGCGCGCCTCGTCGAACGCCTTTTCCAGCGCCTGCTCGTCGTGGAGCACGCGCATCCCACGACCACCGCCGCCAGAGACAGCTTTGAGCATCAGCGGAAAGCCAATTCGCCGGGCTTCCTCCAGTGCAGTGGCAAGGTCATCGAGCGGTTTTTCACTGGCGTCGATCGTTGGTATGCCCGCCTCGCGGGCCGCCTGTTTGGCCGACACCTTGTTGCCCAGCAACGCCATGACCCGCGGCGGCGGGCCAATAAAGATAATACCCTGGGATTCGCAATAGCGCGCGAACTCGACGTTTTCAGCAAGGAAGCCATAGCCGGGGTGGATGGCATCGACACCGTGTTTCACGGCAACGTCCACAATCGCCTCGATATCGAGGTAGGGTTTCAGCGGTTCATCATCGGCGCCGATCTGGTAGGCTTCGTCTGCCTTGTAGCGGTGTGGCGAGAAACGATCCTCCCGCGTGTAGACCGCGACCGTCTGGATTTTCAGCTCGGCCGCTGCCCGCAGGATACGAATGGCGATTTCACCACGATTCGCAATCAGTACCTTCTGGATTCTTGATGGCATGTTTTTCTTCTCCGGGCGAGCAAGCGCCAACGAACGCAAGTCGGTAAAGTATACCCATCTGCTGCATCAAAGTATGCGCGACGCACGCAGACGTATTGCCATACTGCCAGAGGAACCTCACGATTGGCGAAGCCGTCAAAGGGGCAGCGATGGTTCAGCCAGTGGTGCCAACATCCACTCGGATGAACTCCGAAACTTGAGTTCTGTAACCCGAGCGTTGACATGAGCAATCTCCTCACTCGTCATTTCGACGTTGTCATCATCGGTGCGGGCGCAGCCGGGATGATGTGCGCCATCGAGGCCGGAAAACGCGGCCGCAGCGTTCTGCTGCTCGACAAGGCGAAAAAGGCCGGAAAAAAGATTCTGATCTCCGGCGGCGGACGCTGTAATTTCACCAATCTGTATGCCAGTCCCGACAATTTTCTGTCCGCCAACCCGCATTTCTGCAAATCGGCATTGGCGCGCTATACGCAATGGGACTTCATTGCCCTGCTGGAACAGCATGGGCTGTCCTGGCATGAGAAAACACAGGGCCAGCTGTTCTGCGATCAGCGCGCACCCGCCATCGTCAACATGCTGCTGACACTGTGCAAGCAGGCGGATGTCACCCTTCAGTTGGACAGCACCATCGGGCACATTGAAAAAGACAACTTATTTGCCATCACCACCAACCGTGGCGTATTCGCGGCGGAATCACTGGTGATCGCCACCGGCGGTCCATCGATTCCGCGGATGGGCGCCACAGCCTTCAGCCTGGATGTGGCCCGGCAGTTCGGGCTGGATACGATTGCGTTTCGCCCTGCCCTCGTCCCGCTGCTGCTATCCGGGGATGACAGGCAGCTGTTTGATGGGCTTGCCGGGGTATCACTCGAGGTTATCGTCAACTGCAACGGGCAATCATTTCGCGAGCAGCTACTGATCACCCACAAAGGCCTCAGCGGACCAGCCATTTTGCAGATTTCTTCCTACTGGAAGCCGGGCGACACGATTGTCATCAACCTGTTACCGACACTGGATGCAGCAAGCTGGGCTGTGACCGTGCACCAGAATCATCCGAACCAGCAGCTGAAAACGGCCTTGTCCCAGTTACTGCCGCGCAAGCTGGCCCAACGGCTGTCCACCGCCCTGTTCCCAGATCAGGCAATTCGGCAGTTCAGTCCGGGCGCCTTGCAACAGGTAATAGAGACGCTGCAATCACTGACCGTGAAGCCAACCGCCAGCGAGGGGCTGCGCACAGCCGAAGTCTGCCTGGGCGGGGTCGATACCCGTGGACTGTCATCGAAAACCATGGCCGCGCGTGAGGTCGCCGGGCTTTATTTCGTCGGCGAGGCAGTGGATGTCACGGGGCAGCTCGGCGGCTTCAACTTTCAGTGGGCCTGGTCTTCCGGCTGGTGCGCCGGACAGTATGTCTGACCGCCCAGCCCAGCAATCGCACCTGTTATCGGACCCTCACCGGGCGTTACGGCGATTCTGCGAGCCGTGTTTGTTTCTGATCCATAAGACTGCTGTAGCGTCTCCCGATACGCCCCACTAGGGCAGCCCCCAGCAGCATTACAAACATGGATACAAGGAATGAATCACATGTTGCAGAACAACGCCATTGAAACCCTCGATGCTTCATCTGTGTCGACAGTCCAGCACAGCAACCAGGCACTCATCGACTGCCTTCAGGCAGCCATCGATGGCGACTACACAGTGGTCGCGCCCGGTAACGATGAGCTGTCACATCTGGTCAACGTGCTCATCGAACGTCTCAAATACTCGACACTCGATGATCTGGACCGCAGCGTCAAACTCTCCATCGGCACCAACGAGGCGGCCATCTCGTCGGCACAATTGATGTCCGGTTTGAAACTCGTCGATGAAAAAGCACAGAGTATCGCCGCCGCAGCTGAAGAGATGGGCGCTTCGGTGCTGCACATCCACAAGTATGGTTCCGACATCGCCCGCGAGACACATGAAACCCGCGACGTGACGCAACTCGGCACTGCCGCGGTACATGAGTCGATGATGAAGATGGAGGACATCTCGTCATCGGTCAACGATACCGTGGCCAAAGTCGAATCGCTCATCTCCTTTTCCAAGCGCATCGTCAGTATTTCCGAGAACATCAAGAGTATTGCGTTCCAGACCAATCTGCTGTCATTGAATGCATCGGTCGAGGCGGCACGTGCCGGTGATGCCGGCAAGGGGTTTGCGGTGGTCGCCAACGAGGTGCGCAATCTTGCCAGCAGCACCTCTGCCGCCACCAAGCAGATCGAGGAACTGGTGGTGCAACTCCAGGATGAGATGGACAGCATTGCCCAGTCGATGGAACGCAGCGCCAATGCGGTCGCAGCCGGACAGGAATCGATCAAGGCCGCTGGCACTCAGATGGACAGCATCAGCCAGAAGATCGAACTGGTAGATTCGAATGCAGCACAGATCTCCGCCGCGCTGGAAGAACAGGGACAGGCATCGGCGATGGTCGCAACCGGGATTACCGATATCGCCACCAATACGGCCCGCTGCGTCGCCGATATCGAACATATCGTCGATGCCATGGATGCCTTCGAACAATCGGTCAGCGAGCAGATCACGAAACTCGCTGAAATCGAGGTACCCGGCAAGGTGCTGCGGCTGGCGCAGTCTGATCACGTCATCTGGAAAAAGCGCCTCGCCAACATGGTCGTCGGACGTGAGGGGCTCAATCCGTCCGAACTGGCGAACCACAACACTTGCCGTCTCGGCAAATGGTACAACCAGGTGACCGATCCGGCCTGCAAGAACAACACCGCTTTCCGCGCGTTGGAGCACCCGCATCGGCTGGTGCACGATCACGGCATTCGCGCTGTGCGCCTGTTCAACGAGGGGGATACGGAGGCGGCATTGGCCGAGATCAAGCGTGTCGAAGCCGCGTCGAAGGAAGTGCTCAGCATCCTGCGATACCTGGCCGAACAATCCTGAGCCAGGCGCAGCGCACCCCCGATATGCCTGCGCTTCCGGTCATAGACAAAAACAATAAGCCAATCTGATGAAGAATATTCCGATCAAACTCGAAGGCTGGATCACGCTGATTCTCGTTGCCACGGTGGTCGTACTGCTCAGCTCGATATCATGGAGTTTGCTCAAAGATGCCATGCTGCATGAGCGCAAAGCCGTGCTGATGGATCTCACCAACATGGGATATGACGTCATCAGCCGCTTCCATCAGCGCCAACGCAATGGTGAACTGACCGAGGCTGAGGCGAAGCAGGCAGCTCGGGAAGCGTTGCGCACTATCCGCTATGGCGACAATGGCTATCTGTTCATCTACAAGGGTGCAACCGCGATTCTCGCGCCGGATAACCCTCAGAACGAAGGCAAGGACTTTGGCGATGTCAAAGATGTCGACGGCATCCATATTGGCCGCGAAATGACCCGGATCACCGCCAACGGCGGCGCCGGGTTTCTTCGCTACCACTGGTATAGGCCGGAAACGCCCACCATCGCATCGGAAAAACTCTCCTACGCTCGTGGCTTCGAACCCTGGGGCTGGTATGTCGGCACCGGTGTCTATCAGGATGATTTACGAGAAATTCTGGTCGGCTTGCTGGCGAGCAAAAAAGGTTTGTTGCTGCTGACTGCTGCAATCATTCTGACCTTGTTTGGTGTGATCTACATGATCGTCAGTAGCTCGATCAAACGCGTTCTGATGCTCAAAGCCAGCATCGAAACACTGGGACATGGTGATTTCAGCCAGCCGATTCCCGTGGTTGGCAGCGATGAGTTCGGTCAAATGCAGGGGCTCCTGCTGGAAATGCAGCAACGCATCAACAAGGTACTTGGCAGCCTCAAACACAGCACCGGATTCGTCGTTGCCGATATCGACCGTATCGCCAGCGACAGTAGCCTGTTGTCGACCCGAATCATCGAGCAATCCGAGGAACTCGATCGGATCGATACCATGCTGCATCAAGTGACCGCCACCACCCGAGAGGCCGCCGACGCCGTCGGACGTGCGGCGACAACGACCAAAGCATCCAGCAATATGCTGGCAGATGGCGAGCAAGTGGTTGGCCAGGCGGTGGCCGCCATGGAAAACATCAACGCGTCGAGTGAACGAATTACCGATATCGTCAGTGTCATCGACGATCTTGCCTTTCAAACCAACCTGCTGGCATTGAACGCAGCCGTCGAGGCGGCGCGAGCAGGCGACGCTGGCAAGGGATTTGCCGTCGTCGCCAATGAAGTGCGTAACCTCGCCCAACGCAGCGCCGATGCCGCCCGCCAGATCCGCAGCCTGATCGAGGAAAGCTCGGCCAATGTCCGTGCCGGCTCCGAGTTGGTGAATGAATCAGGCACGCTACTGCGGGATATTGTGCAGAAATACCATGATGTGGCGAAACTGCTGTCCGATATATCTTCATCAGCCAGCCAGCAGAACGAAACAATCGAACAAGCCAGTCAGCTGGTGAATCGCCTCAACCGTTTTTCACAGGAAAACCTGAAGCTGGTTGAACAAGCCACAGCCGAGAGCAATGACGTCAGGGAACATACGCAGCGAATGCAACAATACCTAGGCTTCTTCCGCGTCCAGCCGGCTCAGGATCAGGTCACCGCGCCAGCGCATAACGACCATGAGCGCGCCAACACGCCAGAGCAAATCAATCGGTGGCAACAGCCAGATGACCATCCCACCGACAAGGTTGCCTGAACCATCAACCTCTCCTGCTCCGCTTCGGAACAGCATTGGTCTCATGCCTTTTTGCGCAGCTCGAAGCCCTTCAGCACCATGTCGTTGTAGCTGACGATGCCGAGTATCTTGCCGGCATGCATCACCGGCGCGCGTTGCAGACCAAAACGCTGGAACAAGCGTGCGCAATAGCGGATGTCCATTCTCGGCTGTACGCTCAATACCGGCTTGGACATGATTTCGTAGATATTGACACGCTCCGGGGCGCGATCCCTGGCGATGACCTTTTTGGCTATATCGGACAGCAGCACGATGCCATATTCATCGTTCTCATCCCGTTTTTCCACGATCAGCGCATGTGCGCGCGGTTGTTTCATTTTTTCCAGCGCGCTGGCCACCGTTTCCCGGCCATCGACCATGTCGAAATCCTGCTTCATCACGTCTTCGACGCGAATGATTGTCTTGCTCATCAGATCTCCTCCTCGATCTTGTCTACCAGCTGCTCGACCTGATGCACGACACCGATGGCGTCTTCTACGTCGAGCTGAAAGGCGATGCCGGACCCCTTGTCGGTATCGAACTCGCCAACATTGCCAATGGTTTCGAGTATCGGTCGCGCCAGATGCTCTTCGACCAGAAACAGCAACATGTCACGCTGCGTCTCCAGAGTCAGGCCAAAGAACGTCTTGCTGCGTTCCAGCCCCTCTCCGCGGGCATTGTTGATCACCGTCGCGCCGGTGGCGCCAGCCTCGCGAGCGGCCTGCATCACGGCATTGGTTTTTTGCTCATTGACCAGTGCGATCAGAAGTTTGAAGTGCATTGTGAACCTCTCCTGCGTTATGGCGCTGTCTTGCGGCGCTGACGTCTGGCGGTGTATTCGGAAAGCTGGGCGTACGCCATGACTGTAATGATGGGAAACAGGCTGGCAAAGGCGATCAGGCCAAAGCCGTCGATCAAGGTGCTGCGACCCGGCACCGTTTCGGCCAGCCCCAATCCCAGTGCCGCCACCAGTGGCACCGTCACGGTCGACGTCGTCACACCACCGGAGTCGTATGCTAGCGGAACAATGAGCTTGGGTGCGAACAGCGTCTGGACGACTACCACGACATAGCCAGTGATAATAAAGTAGTGCAGTGGGTAGCCGGTGACGATACGGAAACTGCCCAGCGCAATGCCAATGGCGACCCCCAGTGCCACTGCAATGCGCAGGCCCCAGATACCGATCGCCCCACCGGAAACCTGGTTCGCCTTGATGGCCACCGCCAGCAGCGACGGCTCGGCCACAGTAGTGCTGAAACCGATGGCGAAGGCAAACAGATAGACCCAGAAATAGTCGGCCCAATGCACGCTGCTGGCAACGTTATCGAGCGAGCCAAAGAGGAAAGCAGGGTCGGTCAGCTGCGCAGCCATCAATCGGCCAAGCGGGAACAGTGCCTGCTCCAAGCCTTCGAGAAACAGCGTCAAGCCGATCAATACATAGACGAAGCCCGCGAGCACGCGCTTTATATTGGGAATCGGCTGACGAATAACCAGAAACTGAAAGCCGAAGATGACAAGCGCGATCGGAAGCACATCCCGCAGTGTCGACAGTCCAGCAAGGACAATGCCCGTGAGCCAGCTCAATGGACCAGAATTCCAAAAGCCATCACAAAGATCATCGGCGTCAGTGATGCAAAGGCGATCAGGCCAAAGCCGTCGATCATCGGGTTGCGCCCCTGGATGCTGTTGGCCAGGCCAACACCCAGCGCGGTCACCAGCGGAACGGTAATCGTCGAGGTCGTGACCCCACCGGAGTCGTAGGCGATGCCGATAATGGAACGTGGCGCAAAGCCAGTCATGATAACGACCAGGATATAGCCAACGACAATGAAATACTGAATCGGCCAGCCCTTGAGGATACGAAACACACCAATGACGATGGCCAGCCCAACCGATACCGCGACAGTCAGGCGCAGACCCACCGCATAGCGTGCCATCGCCGCCTGATCGTGTGTGATCATGCCACCCTCAGCGGCCACGGTCGCCGCTTCGCTCGAAATAGCGATCAGCGCAGGTTCGGCGACCGTCGTGCCAAAGCCCAGCGCGAACGCGAACAGCAATAGCCATGTCACGCTTCCCTTGCGTGCAAAGGCTTGTGCCATCGACTCACCGATCGGGAACAAGCCCATTTCCAGACCATAGACGAAGAAGGTCAAACCCAGCACCACCAGCAAGGTACCGAACAACAGATCGAACAGGTTTGGAATCGGCTGCTGTAACACCACGATCTGGAAAAAAGCGATCACCAGAATAATCGGCAGCAGATCGCGGAAGCTGTCCAGCATCGAACTGATCAACGGTTTCAAAACGCCTGTCATCATTGTCTGTTGCCGTCCTGTTGTCCGTTCCGGCGAAGCATAGCGTGTTCACGCCAGCGGCCCAATCGAATATGCCAAGCCGAGATACCGAATATATTGATCTTCCTCACGGAATAAAGCGCGTGCCTGGTACGTCTTACCAATACGACAATATGCTGGCGTACCACCGATGCTCCCATTTAGCCGGAAACGAAGACTTGCCCAGGCCCTGAGTGAATTGCGACCAGAACTCTATCGCATCGCCTGGTCGTGGTGCCATGACAACGCCTTGGCGGAAGATCTGGTGCAGGACAGCTGTCTGCAGGCGTTGGAAAAATCAGCGCAGCTGAAAGATCTCGATAAACTTCGACCCTGGCTGTTGCGCATCATGGTCAACCGGCACAGTGACCATTTCCGCCGCAAGCGCGAGATGGTCGAGCTGGATGACTGCGAGCCGGCCCTACGCTCGGCAGCCCCCTGCCCCGTCGAAGCCGCCGAACGTCATGCCACCGTGGTCATGGTGCATCGCGCGATAGCCATGCTGAGTGACGACCAGCGCAAGGTGCTGACCCTGGTCGATGTTGGCGGCTTCAGTTACGCCGAGGTCGCCGAGGCGCTGCAAATACCAATCGGCACCGTGATGAGTAGATTGAGTCGCGCCAGAAAGCAGCTGCGTAGCCAGCTGGCGCCCAGGCAAATGGACAACCCCAGACTGAGATCCGTGAAATGAGACGAGCCAATGGACAAGGCGTGATGGACGATCATGACCTGCATGCACTACTGGACGGTGAACTGTCGGCGGCAGACAAGCTGGCATTGATCGATCGACTGCAGCATGACGACTATCGACGCAACGAATTGTGTGAGCTTCGCAATCTCAAAGAGATGGTGAAAACGGCCTACGACGATATCGCACTGCCCGAAGCGATGAAGGATGAGCAGGTCGAGCACACGAGCAGCTGGACACGACTGCGGGTGGCAGCGGCCTCAATTGCTGCCAGTCTTGCACTCGTTCTTGCCGCCGTGTTCACCGGCCAGATTGCCGGCGAGCCCTCACGCCTGGTGCTGCTGGATCCTGAAGGCAAAGGAGCCCGCCCCGCCTTGCCTGGTGATGAGGAGATGCGAATCGTGTTCCATGTGTCCGGGAACGACCCGGATAGCAGTGACGATATTCTCCGCGAAGTTGAGAGCATGCTCACCAGTTATGGAGAACAGGGGAAAAAACTGCGTATCGAGATTGTCGCCCACGGTAAGGGGCTGGCGATGCTGCGAGAGAAACTCAGCACACAAAAGCAAAAAATCGCTGAGCTGTCGCAACACTTCCCGAACCTCACGTTTGTTGCCTGCATGAATACCGTCAAGCGGCTGCGCGTGGAACAAGGCGTCATCGTCAATCTGATACCGGAAGCCATCCCCACGCGTTCCGGTGTCGCCCACGTCGTCAAACGACAGCAGGAAGGCTGGATTTACATCCAGGTCTGAAGCAACTACTCAGCACAGTCCCGTAACTGCTCAGATTGCCCCCGTTTTGCGTCAAATCAAGGCGGAAGCGCGCAGTTTACAAGTGTAAATGAGCACTTCCAACGCAGAGTTGGCGCACACAGGGGGTAAGCTGAGCAGTTACACCACCATCAACACAATGAGAGGAAACACCATGAAAAGACTGACCACACTGTTTAGCACCACACTGATGGCGCTGATGCTGGCACTGACCGCCAGTGCCTTTGCTGAAGGCCAGGGATACGGCAAGCAGAAAGTCGTGTACCACATCAACTACGACAACCCGAAACAACAGGCAGGCGCATTGCGCAATATCCAGAACCACATCAATGCCGTCGGCGCAGAGAATCTCGATCTCAAGGTCGTGCTGCATGGCAAGGGACTATCGCTGTTGCTCGAACCCGATGCCTTGAAGCACACCAAACTGAAATTCGCCAATGCCAGCGATGAAATGCAGGCAAAGATATCAAACCTGAAAGATCAGGGCGTTGCGTTCAACGTTTGCGCAAATACCCTCAAGGGAAAGAAAATCAGCTATGACACAGATCTCTATGACGTCGACAAGGCAGATATCGTGCCCAGCGGCGTTGCTGAACTGGCCAAATTACAGGCTCAGGGATATACCTATATCAAGCCCTGAGTTGACCCAACCCCTATGACCCCCAATTGTCCCGCAGTTCGCACTGCGGGATTTTTTTTTGCGTGATGCAAGGTGAGTTTATAGCACCTCAGAACTCGCCAGACGCGCCGCGCTCAAGCATCGCCCACAGGGTATCCCGAACACGCATGGTTTCTTTCAGCAGATCGGGCGGCATTTGGCGGCCCAGTTTGATCATCATGTCCATGTTCAGGGTGTAGAGCCACAAACCATCTTCCTTCTCGACGATGGTAATGCGGCATGGCAGGTAGGCAGCGACTGGCGCGGAGAAGTCGATCATTCGACGCGCGGTCTCGGGGTTGCAGTACGACAGTACCCGCAGGTAGCCCGTCTTGATGCCTCGTGCTTCCAGTTCCTTGGACAGCGGCAGATCTCCTACGGCCTTGATGTTCATCTCGGCGGCAACCGATGCCAGCGCATCGAGTACTTCGTCCGGGCTCAACCCGTCTGCAACCTTCTTCGACCAGGTTGTCGTCGCCGCAATGTCACCTTTCGACTCGATCCACAGCTTGAACATCTCAGCGGCGGTATCGGCAGCACCATCACTCAGATTGGCGCCAGCTGCCTTCACCCCGTCAGGGTTGTCACGTGCGATCTTCAGAATGGGGGCCAATCCGGGGCTGCTCATCAGTGGCATCAGGTCCATCATTGGCCCGGCTTTGGTGTACAGGTAACCGCCTGCCACGATTGCAATGACGCCGATGGCCGCCAGTAGATTTCTGATCATTTGATCCTCTCCTGCTTGAACTGTTAGGAAATGGGGTTGCGCAATCCAGCAACGCTGGGATCGCGTGATAACTGAGACAGAGTTTACATGAAGCTGGGTGGGATGAAAGATCAGGCAGCCCCCAAATGGTCAGTCTTAGGGATAGCTGGCCTGAATGAACTGTAACCGGACTGCAGGACTGCGGAAGCGAGGGATTCAGAAGATGCTGGCCGAGTGGTGGGCTCGGCCAGCGATCCGTAATGCACGGTCAGGTAAACAGTCCCCTCAGAAGATACCAACCACTGACTAACATGATGCCGATCAAGATAGCGGTCATTTCCTCTACCTCCTTTTATGGTGGTCGAGACCTGAGTATAAAGGAATGAAACCGAGCGTCGCCCCCCTTCCGATGCCGGGAATTTTTCCCATGCCCATCCGCACTTGATTTTTTCTGAATACCGTCTAGCGATAGACGATGGGATCGATCGTTATCGCCATGTAACACATTTGCCACAATTTTGATCGTGGTTTTTCAAAGAGGCAACGCTATTGCCACTGGCAATTCCGCCGCTGCCGAAGCGCAGCGAGGAAATGTTGACCACTGCGGCCATCATCGCGGCGAAAAAAACCGGAAAACGTTGTTTTTTTGCACCCAGCCAGCCTGTTGTTGCTTTTTTAACATTGTCGCTGACACATTATAAAACAGGTAGAAAAACGCCGGTTTACCGTATTTTTCAGGCAAAACATGACCCTATGGATGCTGGTGCTCCCCCGGGTATAGACGCAGCAATCACCTGGTATCTGCACCAGGTCAATAGCGGCAGGGATTGCCTATGACCGAAGCCGCGATCAGACGTTCTCTTGTGCAAAACAGTCCTGGATGATGTCGATGAAGCGGCGCGCCGGGGCAGACAGAAAGCGCCCCTTGTGGGTGACGATGCCGTAGCTGCGTTGGGGAAAATACTGGCTGATGTCGATAACGGCCAGCTCCTCCCGATCAGCGTCGGTGATACAGACATCGGTGACGATCGATACGCCCATACCCAGTTTCACGTAGCGCTTGATCACCTCCCAGCCGCCCGCTTCCAGCGCCACATTGAAGCTGACGCTGTGCTGGGCAAAGATCATTTTCACGATACGCCAGGTACTGAGATGGCGTGGCGGCAGAATCAGGCCGTAGGCGCCGATATCCTGCAAGGTCAGATGGCGTTTGCGGCTCAGTGGGTGATCAAGCGGTGCGATGACGACCGGGTGGTAGGTCACGAAGGGTTCGTATTCGATGTCGACCGGAATATCGAGCATAGAACCGACCGCGATATCGGCTTCATCACGCAACAGCATTTCCAGCCCGTCGCGACCGGTCACATTAGCCAGCTTGAGGCGGATGCCGGGATACTGTTCAGCGAAGGCGCGTACCGGTTCAGGCAGCACATACAGTATCGTCGATTCACCGGCGGCGATCGTCAGCTCGCCACTGGTCAGATTGCCGCAATGCGCCTCGAAACTCTCCTGCAGATGGTCGATACCCTGTACCAGCGGCTGCGCAAGATTCCACAGAATTTCGCCTTCCACCGTCAACTTCAGGTTCGGGCCGCGGCGCTCGAACAACTGGGCGCCGATCTCCCGCTCCAGTGCCTGAATCTGCAGCGAGATTGTCGGTTGGCTGGCGTACAGTGATTCGGCCGCCTTGGTGACACTGCCGAGTTTCGCCGTCTGACAAAATGCCCGCAGCTTCTTCAACTTGTTCTGTTTATAGTTGACGCCGGCCACAATTCTCCCCGTGATATTGGTCTATACAATGGTGATGATAGGTTAGATCGGATTGCCACGAAACCCTGGAATCGAGGAAACTCAGCCAGATGATTCAGCATGTATTCTTCGTCTCCGAAAGCACCGGCATCACCGCCGAGACCTTTGGCAGCAGTTTGCTGACACAGTTCCCGGGTATCGACTTCGAGCGCCACTATCTGCCTTTCACCAACACCCGGGAAAAAGCTGAAGCACTGATTGCCGAGCTGAAGCGCCTTACGCAGAGTACCGGGCGCAAACCGCTGGTCTTCGCCACGATGCCTGATCGTGAAATCGATCGACTACTGGGCAATGCCCCCTGCCACTACTACGAAATATTCGAACGGTTCATACCGAGCGTCGCCGCCGACCTGGGGGTAAAACCCTCCCGCGCCACCGGTCAAACCCATGGTCAGGTCAATACAAACCACTACGAGGCGCGGATCGACACCGTCAACTATGCGCTCAGCCACGACGATGCCATCTCGCTGAAGTCACTCGATGAGGCGGATATCATTCTGGTCGGGGTATCACGCTCGGGCAAAACACCGACCTCGCTGTATCTGGCATTGCACTACCACCTCAAAGCGGCAAACTACCCACTGACCGAGGAGGATTTCAACAGGGGGCGGCTGCCCGAGGCCATTGAGCAACACATCGACAAAGTGGTCGCCATCAGCATCGACCCCGAGCGCCTGCACCAGATTCGGGAGAAGCGCCGGCCTGGCAGTCGCTATGCATCACGCGAGACCTGCCGCGCCGAAGTGGACAGTGCCAGGCGACTATTCCAGCGATATCGCCTGACGGTTTTGGAGGCCACCAACAGTTCCATCGAGGAACTCGCCGCGAAAATCATGAAATCACGGAATTAGTGTAATGTAGTTCAAGTTTTGGAGTTCATCACGGTTGAGGCCAGCATTATCAGTAGCAACACGACTACCACGTCTGACGGCTTTCCCCTTTGTCAAAGAGGGTGTCGTAAAACGACACCCTCGCGCGGCACAGGGAAGTGCCGCCAGATTCAACAACGATTAAGTTGTTGAATCTGTGAGGAAAGGAAAAATCGCACTTTTTCCTTTCCGTGTGTCGCAAAGCCCCGGATGGGCTTTTGCGACACCCTCCGAAAGGGGGGAACTGGCTGATGTGCAAATCTGAACTCCGTAACTTGAGTTACCAGACAATATTCACCAGGGAGAACCGGCATGAACGACTACATCATCTGGCTAGACCAGCTCTCTATTGGGGATATCGCCCAAGTCGGCGGTAAAAATGCCTCGTTGGGCGAAATGCTGCGCAACCTCGGCGGCCTCGGCATCCGGGTGCCCGGCGGTTTTGCCACCACCGCGCATGCCTACCGTGAATTCCTTGCCCATGGTGGGCTGGACAAGCGTATCGCCGCTGCACTCGATGCACTGGACATCGCCGATGTCACCGCGTTGGCGGCGACCGGCAAAAAAATTCGTCAGTGGGTGCTCGAAACACCGTTGCAACCCGCATTCGAAGACGCGCTGGACGCGGCATGGCAGCGCCTCATCGAAGAATACGGTGACAACACCAGTTGGGCTGTGCGCTCGTCGGCCACCGCCGAAGATCTACCCGACGCCTCCTTTGCCGGACAGCAGGAGACCTACCTCAATATTCAAGGGCTGGACGCGCTCAAAGAGACCTTGCGCAAGGTGTTCGCCTCGCTGTTCACCGATCGCGCCATTGCCTACCGCGAGCACCAAGGTTTCGATCACCACCAAGTAGCGCTGTCGGCGGGCGTTCAGAAAATGGTGCGCTCCGACCTCGCCTCCAGCGGCGTCATGTTCACGCTCGACACCGAATCCGGCTTTCGTGATGCGGTATTCATCACCGGCAGCTACGGGCTGGGTGAAATGGTGGTGCAAGGTGCGGTCAATCCGGACGAATTCTATGTTCACAAACCCACGCTCGCCGACGGTCGCCCCGCCATCTTGCGGCGTAATCTCGGCGCGAAAGCAATCAAGATGATCTACGGCAGTGATGAGGACCCCGTACAAGTCGTCGATACCGATGCAAACGACCGGCTGCGTTTCTGTATCGAAGATGCCCAGGTCGAAGCACTGGGGCGCCACGCCGTCACCATCGAACAGCATTACGGCCGGCCAATGGATATCGAGTGGGCGCTGGACGGCATCGATGGCGAACTCTATATCGTGCAAGCACGCCCGGAAACGGTGCAAAGCCAGAGCGGCAAGGTGATCGAAAAATATCGCCTCAAGGCACGCGGCAAGGTGCTGGCGGAAGGCCGCTCCATCGGCAGCAAAATCGGCGCGGGCGCCGCCCATATTATTCACAACCTCGATGAAATGGATCGCCTGCAAGCCGGTGACGTGCTGGTGACCGACATGACCGATCCCGACTGGGAGCCCATCATGAAACGTGCCTCAGCCATCGTCACCAATCGCGGTGGTCGCACCTGCCACGCCGCGATCATCGCCCGCGAACTCGGCGTGCCGGCGGTCGTTGGCTGCGGTGATGCGACCAGCCGTATTCCCGATGGCCAGGACGTGACGGTCTCCTGTGCCGAAGGCGACACGGGCTACATCTACGAAGGCATCCTCGATATCGAGGTGACACGTACCGAGCTGACAAACATGCCGGAGCTGGATGTCAAAGTCATGATGAATGTCGGCAATCCCGAACGCGCCTTCGATTTTTCACAGATACCGAATCAAGGCGTTGGGCTTGCGCGCATGGAGTTCATTATCAATAACATGATCGGCATCCACCCGCGTGCATTGCTCGAATATGCCAAGCTTGAACCGGCGCTACAGCAGGAAATCCGGCAGCGCACAATGGCCTGGGGCAACCCGCGCGAATATTTCATCAAGCGGATCATCGAAGGCGTATCCACCATTGCCGCTGCGTTTGCGCCCAAGCCCGTAATTCTGCGCATGTCGGATTTCAAATCGAATGAATATGCCAACCTGCTCGGCGGTGACTTGTATGAACCGCAGGAAGAGAACCCAATGATCGGTTTTCGCGGCGCAGCACGATACATCTCCAGCGAATTCCGCCCTTGCTTCGACATGGAATGCGAAGCGATTCGTTTCGTGCGCAATGAAATGGGACTGACCAACCTGGAAGTGATGATCCCCTTCGTACGCACACTGCATGAGGCAGAAACCGTCACCAGTCTGCTCGCCGAAAATGGCCTGGCGCGCGGCGAGAACGGCCTACGCCATATCATGATGTGCGAACTGCCATCGAACGCAGTCCTGGCATCGCAGTTTCTCGAACATTTCGATGGCTTTTCCATCGGTTCCAACGACATGACCCAGTTGACGCTGGGTATCGACCGCGACTCCTCGCTGGTAGCAGCGGAATTCGACGAGCGTAACCCCGCCGTACTTGCCATGCTGGATATGGCCATTTCCGCCTGCCGGGACGCTGGCAAATACGTCGGCATCTGCGGCCAGGGCCCGTCGGATCACCCCGATCTTGCACGCTGGCTGATGCAACGTGGCATCAGCAGCGTGTCATTGAATCCAGATACCGTCACCACCACCTGGCTGATGCTCGCCGAATCGACAGATTGAGCGTGCAGAACAATGATCGGCCCACTGAATCAACTGGCATATCGGTATTTTTCGGGGGTGACCCGGCTTTCTTGCCGGGTGGCTTCCCCCTCTCCCCAACCCTCTCCCCCGTGGGGAGAGGGGGTTGAGCAATACCAAGCGTTGAATTTTCATATAACGGGGCAACGATCGTCAGAATCAATTCATGCACCATCCACCGACACTTCATTTCCCGCCACAACAGCTTCCCCCTTTGTCAAAGGGGGATTGAGGGGGATTTCCGGAAACCCGCTACAAACTCAAGATTTTTCACCTCTCTCGCCCCCCTCTCCCCAACCCTCTCCCGCGAGAGGAGAGGGGGTTCTTAAACACCGTGACATAAATTATCAAGGCGCTTGGCTGACTGACGTTGATGACACGCTGTTCAAATCAGGCGAACGCCCGAGCGATGAACAGATCAGGCAACTTGGCGAGTTTGTCCACGTATTGAAGACACACAATATCGTGTGGGCGCCCGTGAGCGGCGTTGCCATCGACAAGATGGGACCGCGGCTTCTATTTCGCCTTCCGGAGGATGTGCTCGATCATGTGATTTATTATGGTGGTGAAGGCAGTAGCAAACATCGCTTCGATCCCGGCAGCAAGACATGGCAGCCCGATCCCGCGTTTGAACGCCATTTCTCTACCGCGCAGGCACTCGCCATTATTGGACCAGATCGGCTACGCAGCGCCTTGCAACAGCGTACCCATGCAACCACCTCCGATCAGCTCCTCGAGACCCAGCTCGACGTTGCCACTGAGACACTTCGGGCTTGCGGTTTTGATGCCGATCAATGCCTGATCGATGAACTCGAAGCACAACTCGATGAAGCGGGCTTCGATTCAACCACGGCGCAGACCTTTTTTCGTGGCGGCGCCGTCAGCTGGATGATGCTCGGCGACATTTCCGTTGAACACTACAAGGGCGAACGCGAGAGCCGGCAGCGCTCGATTTTGAACGACTATTTGCAGCAACGGCTGCAACAGCTCGATCAGCTTCGCGCGCTCGGCGACGGTGCGGTGATCATGCCTTACCGTCACGCTACCCGTGGCATCAAGCTGGTACTCGAAGGCAACGACAAGGCGCGTGCTGCCGAAGACCTGATCCGCATGGGCATCCCCGCATGTGCCATCCTGTTCAGCGGCAATGAACTCTACCGCGGCGGCAACGATGATTCGGTACGTCGCATCGACGGCATCGTGCTGTTATCCGTAGGTGAGCGCGAAGATCCCGGCGTTATCGACGGCGGTATTCAGACCGAGGCGCTTTGGCAGTGGATGGCTTTGATGACTACTCGGCTCGAACAGGGAGAAAACTGGCGCCAGCTACTTCAGCGGTTGCCAGCACTTGCCCAGGAGCAGCGTTACCGCAGAGATATCGAGCGCTTTCTCGCGCAGTGTGACGCTGACTGTCCCCTCTCCCCTGAGCAGTTGCGAAAATTATCTGTTGAATTTCTGCTGGCGCTGCATCTACGCCACCGTGAGGCATTCACACGGGCGCGCAAATGCCAGGAAAAACTGAAAAAAACCGAATATACGCTCGTTACCCGCCTTGCCTCATTGAAGACCTGGCCTTACGACCATGCACGCAAGATTGTTATGGAGCTGTTCGATTACAGCAAGCAGGCCGATCGGCGACGGATCGTACAACAGCTGAAACATTTTCTTTTACCCGAAATCAAAGCGTTGTTGCAGCAATTGCTACTCGATCAGACTGACCTCAAACCGAAGAAAATTCGCAGCCGGTTTCGCGATATTGGCGCCGTCGATGAAATGGCAGAGCAGCTGTGGTCACTGATTCAGGCATCCAACCCGGAAGACCCTCAGGAAGAATTCGATCACGCCATCAGTATCGTCAATAACTGGGCCTACAGCCTGGAAGAGATGATCGATCACTACTTTGAAAAACATGCAAGATGGTGCCGCAAACGGCTCGATCTGCAACGCATGATCATGACGGATGCACAATTGCTGACCTCATTTCCCGATATCGACACTGCCAGCTTCCATGACTTCTATCTCTGGCTGGCACCCCGCCTGGAATACTCACCCCATTTCAAGGATCTCGACAAACCAACCATCGTTCTCGTTGCGGGTACTTCCGGGGTGGGGAAATCCACGATTTCGCAGCATATTTCACTGGAGATGGGGATACCGACCGGGTTTTCATCCGATGTCGCTTCACGCTCGGTGATGCGTCATTCGATCAGTTTTCTGCTTGGCGAGAAAAAAGCACATGACACTTTTCCCGAGCTGTTCGGATCCTCGTTCGAGAAAGATTCGCTGCAATGGTTCTATACCCACGCCATGCTGACGATGGTGGGTGTCATCGGCAGTGTCGATCGCCTGGTGAAGGAAAATATCTCTGCCGTCATCGACGGTGTTGCCCTGATTCCCGGCACGCTACCCGAACACTACTTCGAATCCGCCAATATCGTCTGGCTCATTATCAGTGTCAGCGATGAACAGCTGCATTATGAGCGCCTCGCCACCCGTGGCGAAACGGGGGTGCAACGTGGTGGCTCACAACGCTACCAGCAACACTTCGCCGCGATCCGACATAACCATGATCATCTCGTGACCATGGGACGACGTGCGCGCAAATTGGTCATCGACAACAGTGGCAACCTCGACGAAGCCATCGGCCAGGCTGTCAAACGTGTCGCCGACCCCTTCGCCGAGCGCGGCTTGAAGATCGATGACCCACTACGCGATCAGGTAGAGAAAGACCTGCAGGAACGCAGCACCTGGGAGGTACAGCAAGCGCTGACATCACCAGCGATGGAGTGAAAGTCGCCAATCCGCCATAATGGGGGCATGAATCTCGCCACCCGAATCATGCTGCTGATCCTCGCCGTCGTCGGCGCAATGGTATTGGCCGGTGCGTTGCTGGTTGTCAAGAACGCGCGCGAGAGCGTGGCCAACGAACTCGATGCCAACGCCGAAGTCATCATGAAACTGCTGTCAGCGGTATTCATCAGCAGCGACGCCGTTCCGGATCGAAAGCCGATGGAGGTACTCGCCGAAGAACTCGGCAAGATCGATCAGCTACGCGACTTGAACCTGACCATCCGGCAGGCCGGCTACGCCGCGCCGCATACCGTCGCCATCACCCCCCAGCGACACGAGTCAATGGCGCCAAGCTGGTTCGAGCAGATGGGATCGCCCGGGGTACGTGCGTACCACCGCCAGTTCGACGGCATCAGCGAAACGCCGGTGGAAATCACCATCATGCCGGACCCTCGCTACGAGGTCTGGCGGGTATGGAAAGATACGCGGACTATTCTCGGGCTGATCGGTTTCTTCACTGCCCTGAGTGTTGTGCTGACATGGTTCGTGGTGCGCCACGCGTTGCGCCCGGTCAATGAGATTTCCTCGGGCCTGGATATCATCCAGGATGGAAACTTCAAGGCCCGGCTGCCAGCATTCGACCTGCCCGAACTGAATCAGCTGTCGCAGAAATTCAATCACATGGCGTCGGTGCTGGATCGTCAGCAAGTGGAAAACCGCAGACTGAGTCGGCGCATGCTACAGATGCTGGAAGCAAATCAGCGCCACATGGCACAGGAGCTGCACGATGAGCTGGGTCAGTCGATCACCGCCATCAAGGCGCAAGCGGCGTCACTGGCGCAGTCTTGTCCCGGCAGTCACAATGGGGCAGAAGCGATCGTCGACATTTGTAACCACATGTACACCGTCGTACGCGGCATGATGAATCGGCTGCGACCCGTGGTGCTCGATGAACTCGGCCTGGTCACCGCTGTCGAACGTCTGGTCGACGGCTGGAACAGTATCCATGAAAACACCTTTGCGGCACTCAGTATCAACGGCGACTTCACCAATGTGGATGACGAGATCAGTATTCATATCTACCGCATCGTGCAAGAAGCGCTGACGAACATCGCCAAACATGCACGGGCCGCCAATGTCACCATTCTGCTGCAGCACAGCAATGACGGCAGGATCACGCTGCATATCGAAGACGATGGTCAGGGCTTCGATGCGCGCACGCGACCACTGGGCATGGGGCTGTCCGGCATGCAGAATCGGGCAGATTCCTGTAACGGGAACTTATCCCTTGTTGGCATTCCGGGCCGGGGTGTAAAGATCGATCTCGTCATTCCGGTCACCACACAAACGAGGCACAACAATGAAAGCACTTAGGGTACTGCTGGTCGATGACCACGCTGTTGTTCGGGCGGGCTATCGCTCACTGCTCGACGCCGCGCCCGATATCCAGGTCGTCGCTGAAGCCGAAAGTGGTGAACAGGCCTGCCAGTTGTTTGCACAACAGAGCCCTTCCGTCGTCGTCATGGACCTGTCGCTTCCCGGTATCGGCGGGCTGGAAGCCATCCGCCGCATTATTGCACGCGATAAATCCGCAGCGATCCTCGTCTTCAGCATGCACGACGATATCGCATTCGTTGAAAAAGCCATGCAGGCCGGGGCGCTCGGTTACATCACCAAGAATTGCGCGCCGGAAATCATGCTCGATGGCGTCCGCGCCGTCGCCGCCGGACAGTCCTACCTCGACAAAACCCTTGCCCAGAACATGGCGCTGCGAAAGTCACATGCCGATGAAGACGTGTTCGCCTGCCTGACCACCCGGGAGTTCGAGATCTTCTGCCTGCTCGCCCAGGGAATGTCACCCCACGAAGCCGCCAGCGAACTTGCCCTCAGCTACAAGACTGTCGCCAACTACAGTACCCAGATCAAAGCCAAACTGAACGTTCATAACATGGCCGAACTCGTCCGCCTCGCCATGCGCCACGGCATTATCAAGCCGGTGGAAGACATACTCGGCGAGTCTGCCACCTCCTGAGCAGGAGCCGCCAGTCGCGACAAATCCGGCTCTGCTTCAGAAGCAGAATAATTCTCACAACGTTCAGTAGGGTGAGCGCCGACCAGATACTCACCGATTCCACCAATGGCGGGCACGCGTGCCGCGCGCACCACCCTACGCGGCTACCCTGACCCGTCGGCTGGACACCCCCCGCGTTGCCGACGGAACAAGCGGCATATTTGCATGACACATGCTGTACAATGCCCTGCACTTTTTTGAACCAGATATGACAACCCCATGACCTCAGCCCACTCAGAGAACAATTGCTATTTCTGTAAAGTCGTCAATGGCGAAGCCGATCCATTCATATTCGAGAATCGATCATTCATCAGTATATTCGACACCAACCCGGTGAACCCAGGCCACGCGCTAGTCATACCCAAACGGCATGTTGCCTCGATATTCGACTTGAACCAGACCGAGCATGATGACTATTTCGATGCGATTTATGGCGTCAAGCAAGTTGTCGAAACAACGGATATGAAATCGCTCTACGAGGAAATGTTAAACAGGGATTATCTCAAAGGGCGCCCCACCAAGCACATCGAAACGGTTTTGGCATTACCCTTTCTGGGCGAACTGCCAAATGCCTACACCATCGGCAACAATGACGGCAGAGAGGCTGGGCGTAGTATCGACCACCTGCACGTGATCATATTGCCACGTTACAAAGGCGATGTTGAAAATCCCAGTGGTGGTATTCGGAATGTTATTCCTGCACGGGCACAATATAAACGAAGATAGGCGCGCCAGCATTATTATTTTTGGTACTCAAGTTTCAGCATTCATCACGGTTGAGGCAGGCACTATCCGGAGCAAAACTGCTATTGCCTCTGATAGCTTCCCCCTTTGTCATCCCTCTTCCTAACCCTCTCCCACAGGGAGAGGAAATTCATACGCTGATCGAGCAAGTCGGTCGATTGTATAGCAATCAGATTATCTCTCGACTGCCTGTCCATTACTTGCAAGCTCTGCATTCTTTTCGGCCATCTTTCCCACCGTCAACATCGCTTTGTCGAGCGCATCATTCCACGGCTGTGCGCAATTGAGGCGAATGCAGTTTCGGTATTTGCCGGAAGCGGAAAAGATCGGACCGGGCGCGATGCTGATGTTTTTCTCAAGCGCTTGCTGGCACAGCTTCAAGGCATCAACGGCCTCGGGCAGTTCCACCCAGATCACGAAGCCGCCGCGG
>CAZQXF010000004.1:0-23964 GCA_964596975.1 uncultured Thiotrichales bacterium
TGCGTTCGACCATGCTGGAGGCCAACGCCTGGCATCACCGTTCCGATGCCATTTCATCGCTGCTCGTTATCGCCGGGATCAGCGGTAGCCTGATGGGTTTCAAGGGCCTCGATGCCTGGGCGGCGATTGCTGTGGGGCTGTTCATTATCCATATCGGCGCACAGCTGTTATGGCAGGCCGGCCAGGAGTTGATCGATGCCAGTCTTGATGATGAGGTGCTCAAGCGCACGGAAGAGGTGATCCAGAGTGTCGATGGCGTCGTCAACATGCATTTGCTGCGCACCCGAAAGAGCGGCGGCAACGCTTTTGCCGATGTGCATATTCAAGTGCCGTCACGCATCAGCGTGTCGGAAGGTCATCAGATTGCCGAAGGTGTACGCAAAGCGATTGTCGAGAAGATCGATGAAATCACCGATGTGACGGTTCACACCGACCCCGAAGATGATGCCGTCGCCAAGCCGAATGACAACCTGCCGTTGCGTGATGAGGTGGTGGGACAGCTGCGGCGCAAGTGGTTGGCGCTTGATCTCTACGACGATATCCAGAACATCAATCTGCACTATCTGGACGGCCGCATCGACGTGGATGTCTACCTGCCGCTGAAATGGTCCGGGAACCCGGACGGGATTCTTGATGAGTTGGAGCGTTTGGGCCAGTCCTTGCCCCATATCGATAAGGTCCGCGTTTTCTTTTCGCGCTATTGATGCGCTGTTTTGGTGCGTGCGAGCACCAAATTGGTGCGCATTGGGGCTTGCTTGGCCGTTGCATACCCTCCGAACCTTGCGGCTTCGGGTATTTGTTGGCATTCTTGCGGTCGCTTTTATCCGTGACCCTGTTCTCAGATTGGCAGGAATCTTGCAGGAAGCCGTTTCATATCCTGATTCCCGAATTCTGATTCTGGAATTGTCTCAACCACTCTCTCTCGATTTTGGAGGAACACCATGTCAGCTAGTGACGTAATCAACATGATGAAGGAAAACGACGTGAAATACGTCGATCTTCGTTTTACCGACACCCTTGGAAAAGAACAGCACGTTTCGATCCCCGCCCGTGAAATCGATGACGACTTCTTCGAGGATGGCAAGATGTTCGACGGTTCCTCCATTGCTGGTTGGAAGGGCATCAACGAATCGGACATGATCCTGATGCCTGACCCCTCCACCGCAGTCATGGACCCTTTCTTTCAGGATTCCACCATGATTCTGCGCTGCGACATCGTCGAGCCCAGCAACATGCAGGGCTACGAGCGTGATCCCCGCTCCGTTGCCAAGCGCGCCGAAGAGTATCTGAAGTCCACTGGCATCGGTGACACCGCCTATTTCGGTCCTGAGCCCGAATTCTTCGTCTTCGACGATGTTCGTTGGGGCGAGCAGATGGGCAGCTCCTTCTACAAGGTCGATTCCGACGAAGCCAGCTGGAACACCGAGAAAGTTTTCGAAGATGGCAATATCGGTCACCGTCCCGGCATCAAGGGTGGTTACTTTCCCGTGCCGCCGGTCGATTCACTGCAAGATCTGCGTTCTACCATGTGTGAAGTCATGGAAGAGATGGGCGTCGAGGTCGAGGTACATCACCACGAAGTGGCTACGGCTGGTCAGTGCGAGATCGGCACCAAGTTCGATACACTGGTCAAGCGGGCGGACATGAACCAGATCCTCAAGTACTGTGTCCACAACGTTGCCCACAACTACGGCAAGACGGCGACCTTCATGCCCAAGCCGCTGGTCGGTGACAACGGTAACGGCATGCACGTTCACCAGTCGCTGGCAAAAGGCGGTGAAAACCTGTTTGCCGGTGATCTCTACGGTGGTCTCAGCGAAACCGCGCTGTACTATATTGGCGGTATCATCAAGCACGCACGTGCATTGAACGCCTTCACCAATGCCTCCACCAACAGCTACAAGCGCCTGGTGCCTGGTTTCGAAGCGCCGGTCATGCTGGCCTATTCGGCTCGCAACCGCTCTGCTTCCATCCGTATCCCGTTCGTGGCCAATCCCAAGGGCCGTCGTATCGAGGTACGTTTCCCTGATCCCACTGCCAACCCCTATCTGGCGTTCGCCGCTATGCTGATGGCTGGCCTTGATGGTATCCAGAACAAGCTCCACCCGGGTGATGCGATGGACAAGGACCTGTATGATCTGCCAGCAGAAGAGGAAGCAGCGATTCCGACCGTTGCCTACTCGCTGGATCAGGCGCTGGAAGCGCTCGACAATGATCGCGACTTCCTCCGTGCCGGCGGCGTGTTCACTGACGACATGATTTCTGCCTACATCGATCTGAAGATGGAAGAAGTCACGCGTCTGCGCATGAGCACCACGCCTGAAGAGTTCGACATGTACTACTCCTGCTAAGGGTGAGTACCTTCGTGACCTGTCGCCCACCTCTCCGGGCGGCGAGGTTCACGGCTTGTCGAAACAAGGGCCCCCGCAAGGGGGCTTTTTTGTAACTGCTCAGATTGCCCCCTTATTTGCGCCAACTCTGCGTTGGAAGTGCTCATTTACACTTGTAAACTGCGCGCTTCCGCCTTGATTTGACGCAAAACGGGGGCAATCTGAGCAGTTACGGGCCGCCTGTGCTGAGTAGTTCCGCTTTTTTTGCCTGAAGACACAATTCGCGCTAGATTTGGAGCGATGAAAACACTTTTTCTAGTAGGTCTCTCTATCCTTCCCCTGGCTGCCAATGCCGCGATTTATCGTTGGGTCGACAGTGATGGCAGTTTGCACTTCTCCGATCAGAAGCCGAACCGCCCAGATGTCGAGGAAGTCATGGTCGAGCCGCCCAACGTGATGTCGGATGACAAGCGCCCCGCACCGGCACAGGCAAAACCGACAGCGCCGGCAGCTGCTGCAACGCCAGCCGTGAAAGTGCCGCCACGTTACCGCTCTCTGACGATTAACAGCCCAGCCAATGATGCCGCGGTCCGCGCCAACGATGGCACCGTCACCGTCAGCTGTACGCTGGTGCCTGCACTCGGCACGGTTGCAGGTCATGAGATTCAGGTCATTGTCGATGGCCGCAAGATCTCCGGCCTGAAGTCCTGTGGTACCACCCTGACACAGCTCATTCGTGGCACGCATTCCGTGCAAGTACAAGTCGTCGACTCCCTCGGCAAGGTGCTGATCAGCTCGCCCACACACAGCTTTCATGTGCTGAGAACGTCGAGGTTGTGACGCAGGCACGAAAGTTGCGTTGTTAGCGGTATGCAGCAACCTGATTACAAACTTCTCCTCGACAGCATGGATTCTGCGTTGATCCAGCTCGACACGGACCTCCATTTCAGTTACCTCAATCCGGCCGCCGAAATGCTGCTCGATACCAGCGACAACCAGCTGCTCGGGCGCACGGTCGAGGATTACTGCGGCAACGACTGCGAGCTCAAATCGCTGGCCCGCAAGGCATTGTCCGGTGGCCAGACCATTACCCGCCGGGAGTTGACGCTGGCCATGGAAGGTGAGCGTGAGGTCGTCGTCAATCTGACCATCACGCCGCTGGGTGATGATCGCGGGGTGTTACTGGAGATCCATCCCATCGGCCAGCTCTACGCCATTGCTCAGGAAACCGTGCGCCAGGAGGAGTACGCCGCAACACGTTCACTGCTGCGGGGGCTGGCGCATGAGATCAAGAACCCGCTGGGGGGGATTCGTGGCGCGGCGCAGCTGCTGGAGGCCGAGTTCGACGATAGTGAGCTGACGTCCTATACCGCGATTATCATCAACGAGACCGATCGGCTGAAACGTCTCATCGACCGGATGATCGGGCCGCGCCAGCTACCCTCCGAACGCAAGGTCAATATCCACGAAATTGCTGAACGGGTTGTTCACTTGATTTCGGCCGAAGCCGGCACCGACGTGCGCGTCGAACGCGACTATGACCCCAGCATCCCGGAATTTCGCGGTGATGCCGATCAGTTGATTCAGGCCGCGCTCAATATTGCGCGGAATGCGCTCGAAGCCCTGCGTGATGCTGGCCAGGGCGGAGAGATTCGTTTCAGCACCCGTATCCGGCGCAACTACACCATCGGCGGCAAACAGCAGAACCTGGTTGTGCGTCTGCGAATCAGCGATACCGGGCCTGGCATCCCGGCTCAGCTGCGCAACCAGGTCTTCTTTCCGATGATTTCCGGCAAGGCGAATGGTTCCGGCCTGGGGTTGTCGGTGGCGCAGGCCATCGTCACATCACACGGCGGTATCATCAAGTTCGAATCAGCTGCCGATGAAACCCGCTTTGATATCTTGATACCAATATGAACGAGCAATCCGAGATTGTCTGGATCGTCGATGACGATGATTCCATCCGCTGGGTGCTGGAAAAGGCCATGCAGAAGGGCGGAATCGCGGCGCGGACCTTCAGCGACGCTGAAGCCGTGGTGGATGCCCTGCAGGAGGACACCCCGACCGCGCTGATCACCGATATTCGCATGCCGGGCATGGATGGCCTGGCGCTGCTCGACCGCGTACATGAGTTCGATGCCGAACTGCCAGTCATCGTAATCACCGCCCACTCCGATCTCGACAGCACGGTGGGGGCGTACAAGGGCGGCGCATTCGAATACTTGCCGAAACCGTTCGATATCGCTGAAGCGGTCGATCTGGTGAAGCGCGCCTTTGCCACCCGCCAGGAGCAAAGTGCCCGCCCGGTGAATGGCGTCGCACCTTCCTCCGACTTTCTCGGCGAATCGCCCGCGATGCAAGAGGTTTTCCGCATTATCGGTCGCCTCAGCGCATCGCCGATCAATGTGCTGGTCACCGGGGAATCGGGTACCGGCAAGGAGCTGGTGGCGCAGGCTTTGCACAAGCACGGGCCCAGGGCCAGCAACCCGTTTATCGCCATCAATACGGCGGCGATCCCGCGTGATCTGCTCGAATCGGAACTTTTCGGTCATGAAAAGGGCGCGTTTACCGGCGCGCAAGCGCGGCGCCAGGGGCGCTTTGAACAGGCGCATGGCGGCACACTGTTTCTCGATGAGATCGGCGATATGCCGGCGGAACTCCAGACACGGCTGCTGCGGGTGCTCGCTGATGGCACGTTCTATCGGGTAGGTGGGCGCGATCCGGTAACGGTAGACGTGCGCATCGTCGCCGCCACCCATCAGAACCTCGAAGAGCTGGTGCGCCAGGGGAGGTTTCGTGATGACCTCTACCACCGCCTCAATGTCATCCGCATCCAGGTGCCGAGCCTGCGTGAGCGCAGAGGGGATATCCCGGCGCTGATCCAGCATTTCCTGAAAAAGGCGGCAGCAGAAACGAATGAGAAACCAAAGTTCATTCGTCCTGAGGTTGTCGATTTCCTGACCGGGCTCGACTGGCCTGGAAACGTACGCCAACTGGAAAACACCTGTCGTTGGCTCGCCGTGATGGCGGCCGGGAAGGAGATCATGCTCAGCGATCTCCCCCCCGATTTGCAAAAACCTGCGTCAGAACAGGCGACTGGTGCAGTGGCCGGCGACTGGCAAGAGGCATTGTCACAATGGGCCAGTCGTCAGCTCGAAGCGGGTGCTGAAAATCTGCTGACGGACACCGTCGCTCAGGTTGAGGAGATTCTGATTCGTGCTGCGCTGTCGCATACCCGTGGCTACAAGAAGGAGGCGGCGCGGCGGCTTGGCTGGGGCAGGAATACCCTGACGCGAAAGATTCGCGAGCTGGGGCTGACGGAGTTCGAATAGCGCGCTATCTGGCGCCGGCAAACCCTTGCTGCCGCCACGCTTCATAGCCGATGATCGCCACCGCGTTGGCGAGGTTCAGGCTGCGACTGTTCTGTTGCATCGGGATTCTGATACGTTGACAGATTGTGGCATCGTTACGGATCGACTCCGGCAAGCCGCTCGTCTCTGGACCAAACAGCAGCACGTCGTCGGGTCGATAGTCGATCGCGCTGTAGGCAATACTGCCGTGGGTGGTGCAGGCGAAGATGCGATGGCCGCTCATCGCATCGAGGAAGCTTGGGTAGTCAGGATAGCGTCTTACCTGGGCGAATTCGTGGTAGTCCAGCCCGGCGCGGCGCAGTAGCTTGTCTTCGAAAGAGAAGCCGAGCGGTTCGATCAGGTGCAGGGAGAAACCGGTATTGGCCGCAAGCCGAATGATGTTGCCGGTGTTGGGGGCAATGCGGGGCTCGAACAGGGCAATATGAAACATCCGCTGAGTACGGGTCAGTATTCGGCTTTCAAGCTGCGCTTCAGCAGCGTATGTACTGCCGACTCCGGCGACAGGTTTTCATAGAGAATCTTGTAGACCAGTGCGCAAATCGGCATTTCGACCTCGGCGCTAGCCATCAGTTTCATGACGCTTTTTGCCGTGACCGCGCCTTCCACGACCTGGCCGATTTCCTGCATCGCCTGCTCGGCCCCTTTTCCTCGTCCCAGTGCCAGGCCGAAACGGCGGTTGCGCGACTGATCATCGGTGCAGGTGAGCACCAGGTCGCCAAGGCCAGCCAGCCCCATCAGGGTTTCCTGGTTGGCGCCCATGGCTTCGCCAAGGCGAATAATCTCGGCCAGACCACGGGTGACGAGTGCCGCGCGAGCGTTTGCGCCGAAATGCAGTCCGTCGGAGATGCCAGCAGCGATCGCCAGTACATTCTTTACTGCGCCACCCAGTTCCACGCCAATGACGTCATCACTGGTGTACATGCGCAGGTTGAGTGCATGAAACAGTGCGGCAACGTCCTGTTGCAGCACCGGATCGTCGGCGGCGACGGACATGGCTGTGGGCATCCCGCGGGCGACTTCAGCGGCGAAGGTGGGGCCGGAGACGATGGCGTAGGCGGTGTCTTCGCCCAGCTCGTCTTCGATGACCTCATGCAGCAGTTTGCCGCTCTGGTGTTCGATACCCTTGGTTGCCCAGATCAAGCGATAGATTTCAGGCAGCTCCCCTTGTAGCCGGGCAAGAAAGCCGCGGAAATGCTCACTCGGAATCACCACCAGATGGTAGTACGACGCTTGTGCCACGACAGCGAGGTCAGCCTCGGGCATCAGTCGTTCGGGCAGCTCGATGCCGGGCAGGTAGCGTGCGTTTTCACGCTGCTGACGCATTTCCTGAATGTGGCTGGCATTGCGCCCCCACAGATGCACTTCGTGACCGATCCGGGCGAGGTGAATGGCCAGCGCAGTGCCCCAGGAACCGGCACCGTAGACAGAAATGGATTGGCCAATCATCGCGTTATCGATCAGTGCTTGGGTTCTTCAGCGGCTGCCGCATCCGCAGCCTCGGCCTGTTGTGCCGCCTGTTCCTGCAGATGCTGGGCGTACAGCGCATCGAAGTTGATCGGTGCGAGTAGCTGCTGCGGGAAGCCGCCACGCACCGACATCTCACTGATCAGTTCACGGGCAAAGGGGTAGACGATATTCGGGCAGTAACTGGCCAGCAGATGTGCCAGCTGTTCGTCGGGATATCCGCTGGCGACGAAGATACCTGCCTCCTTGACCTCGATGAGATACGCAACCTCGTCGTTGGATTTGACCGTGACGGTAATGTTCAGCTCGACCTCGTAAACCCCTTCGGAGAGTGTGCGGTGGGCGGTGTTCAGCTCGACATTGACGGCCGGATTGAACTCCTTGGTAAAGACTTCGGGCGCGTTGGGTGATTCAAACGAGAGATCTTTCAGATAGATGCGCTGGATTTCAAAGTGCTGTTCGGGTTGGTTTGCTTGTTCTTCAGCCATGGCAGTCGGTTTCCTTTAGAGAGTCTTGTGGAGCCATCGTTCGAGACGGGCGGCGTCGAGCGCGCCGGTGACCCGATCGAGTTCCTTTCCCTTGCGCAGCAGCAGCAAGGTGGGGACGGCTCGAATGCGATGTTGCTTGATGGTCGTGGGGAATTCGGCGGTGTTGATCTTGATAACCCGCAGCCTCCCGGCATGTTTTCTGGCCGCCTGATCCAGCAGCGGCATGAGCATTTTACAGGGGCGGCAGCCCGGCGCCCAGAAATCCAGCAGCAAGGGCAGCTGATCATGGCGCAGAAACTGTTTCAGGTCATCATCATCGAGCGCCAGCGCACGCTCGGGAAACAGTCGTTTATGGCACTGTTGGCAGTGAGCCTGATCGTGGCTGGCGGATAGGTTGGCTAGCTTGTTGCGTCGCCCGCAATGGGGACATAGCGTGGTGATGGCCTCAGCCATCGGTGTTGGCGACCTGTGCCAGCAGTGGGTCGAGGCGACCGGCACGATCCAGCGCCGCCATGTCATCATAGCCACCAATGTGATGATCACCGATGAAAATCTGCGGTACCGTCATGCGGCCGCCAGCGCGTTCCACCATGATGTCGGCTTGTGCCGGCTCCTGGTCGATGCGGATCTCGTCGATGACCACATTGTCTTTCTGCTCCAGCAGCCGCTTGGCCCAGATGCAGTAGGGGCAGAAAGCCGAGGTGTAAATGGTGACTCTTGTCGCGCCGCTCATTTCTTGGTGACGGGCAGGTTGGCTGATTCCCAGGCAACGATGCCGCCCTTGAGATTGGCGACCTCTTCGAAGCCGTGTGCCTTTAGCTGCTTGCAGGCGCTCAGCGAGCGCTGTCCGGAGCGGCAATAGACCAGTGTCTTGCGATTGCGGAATTTGTCCAGTTCGTTGATGCGTTTGCCGAAGCTGCTCAATGGGATGTGCTTTGCATTGGGGATCTTGCCGCTGCCCAGTTCGCTGGCCTCGCGCACATCGATGACGAGCGCATCGTCATGGTTGATCATCAACACGGCTTCCTGCGGCGTGATATCGCCGAAGTTGCGAGTGAGGCGCTGGATCTCGGTCCATAGCAAAAGGCCGAGGGTGGCTACAAAAGCGCCCACCAGCAGGGGGTGGCGCTGGACGAAGTCCAGGATTTCAGACATGGCGATATCAGGTTCTTGGTTGTTGAAGGAAACGGCTTGGATGTCAGGAGCAGAAGACTTCCTGCATCATGTCGATCAGGCGCAGGGTTCTTGCGTCACCAACGCGATAGTAGACCCGGTTGGCATCCTTGCGCGACGCAAGAATACCTTTATCCCTGAGGATCGCCAAGTGCTGGGATATGTTGCTTTGCGAGGTGCCAACGCACTCCACGATCTCCTGTACACTGACTTCCTTTTCCCCCAGGGTGCAAAGGATTCTGAGCCGCAGCGGATGTGACATCGCTTTCAACGAGCGCGAAGCCCGTTCGATGTCTTCCTCCTTTTTCATCAATTCAGAAGGAGTTGTGTTGCCACAAAGACCATCAGACATAGACAATGGTATGCCCTCACTATCATTAGGATTTATGGCGTAATGTTAACGCTAAATAGGTAGTTAATGAAATACTAAACTGCTGATATACAATCAATATTGCATATGCCATCTCTTAAAGAAGCCCATTTTTGCCGTTTCCGGGAAAAATTCCCAGGCGTTCTCGCGCCGTGGTTTTTCTGTTTGTTGCTGCTATTTATGGCTTTGAACGACGTTCGGGCGGATAGTTCACCCGAGGCGGTGACGCAAGAGCTGGAGCGGATCAACAGCCGCATTCAGGCACTCAATCGCAAGAAGCTGGAGCAGGAAGGCGAGGCAGGCAAGCTCAAGCTCAAGCTCAAGGCGCTCGACAAGCAGGTTGCACGCAACCTGCGTGCGCTGAAGAAGCTCAATCAGCGTATCGCGACTGCCAATGACAAGCTGGCCAGTCTGCGTCAACGTTTGCACCTGGAGTCGGCCGAACTCAAGCACCATCAGGATCTGCTGGCACGACATCTGCGTGCGATGTATCGCACACCGGAGCGTGTCCGCCTGCAGGCATTGATGCGCCCGGGCAGCGCCACGGACGCGCAACTGGAGCAGGCGTATTACCGTTACTTGCAGGAGGCGCGGTCTGCGCGTCTGAGCGTGATCCGTGAACGCTTGGCTACACTCGACGATACGCACCGTGACCTCAAACAGCAGCTGGTCAAACTCAAGCAGCTCAAAGCCAAGGCTGAAACCACGCGCAAGGCACTGAAAAAAGACAAATTGACGCGCAGCCGGACCATCGCCCGCATCAACAAGCAGTTGAAGTCCTCGCAGCAGAAACTGAAGAGTCTGGCCGCTGACCGGGCGCAACTGAATGAGCTGCTGGAGCGCTTGCGTTTTGCCGCGACCAACCCGGCCATGCTCGATAAGGATAAGCAGGGTTTCGCTGCGCTACGTGGCAGTTTGAACTGGCCACTGAAAGGGCAGGTGCGCAAGACGGGCTCGGCACCCGGTGTCATGATCGTCGCGCCTGCCGGGGAGAAGGTGCATGCGGTGGGCAGTGGCACGGTGGTGTTCGCCGACTGGATGCGCGGCTTTGGTCTGTTGGTCATCATCGATCATGGCGGCGGTTACATGAGTCTCTATGGTCGTAACCAGAGCTTGTTCAAGGCGCCAGGTGACAAGGTGGAACTGGGCGCGGTCATTGCTACGGCGGGGAATAGCGGTGGGGCGTCGCAGACCGGCGTCTATTTCGAGATCCGCAAGGATGCGCGACCACTCGATCCCAGGAAATGGTGCAAGGGGTCGTAAATTCGTGGGTTGTGGTCGACAATTTTGGCGATCGGCGTCCAACTTGGCTCGAATGCCGTTATACTATCGCCCTTGAGATTTTTATGGTTAGGAGTACTGAATGAAGTCCAGATCTAGAATTGGCTTTGGTCTGTTGCTGGGTGTCGCGCTGGGATTGCCGTTGGGAACCGTGTACAACGTGGTGGCCGACAAGAGCACGCAGATCCAGCCACTTTCTCTGGAAGAGTTGCGCGCCTTCTCGGATGTCTACGCGCGCATCAAGAACGACTATGTCGAGCCGGTCGACGACAAGGAGCTGATCCAGAACGCGATTCGCGGCATGCTCTCGGGGCTCGATCCGCATTCCAGTTATCTCGATCAGGATGAGTTCAAGGATCTGCAGATCGGTACTTCTGGCGAGTTCGGCGGCCTGGGCATCGAGGTCGGCATGGAAGACGGCTTCGTCAAGGTCATCGCGCCGATCGACGATACGCCGGCGCAGCGGGCTGGTATCAAGGCGGGCGATCTGATCATTCGGCTCGACGACACCCCGGTCAAAGGGATGACGCTGAACGATGCGGTGAAGGTGATGCGTGGCAAACGCGGTACACCGATTGTCTTGACGATCATCCGTGAAGGTGAGAGCAAGCCGCTGAAGATCACGGTCGTGCGCGACATCATTCAGGTCAAGAGCGTCAAGTCAAAGGTGTTCGACGACAAGTACGGTTATTTCCGTATCAGTAACTTCCAGTCGAAAACAACACAGAATCTGCTCGAAGCGGTGCGCAAGGTCAAGAAGGAGCTGGGTGACAACTTCGCCGGCGCGATCCTCGATCTACGCAACAACCCTGGCGGGGTGCTGACCGGTGCGGTGGGTGTCTCCGATGCGTTTCTCAAGGAAGGCCTGATCGTCTATACCGAAGGCAGGGTCAAGGATTCCCAGCTGCGTTACGATGCGGCGCCGGACGATGTGCTCGATGGCAAGCCGCTGGTGGTTCTGGTCAATGCCGGTTCGGCCTCGGCTTCCGAAATCGTCGCCGGTGCGCTGCAGGATCATAAGCGAGCGGTGATCGTTGGTTCCAGCAAGACCTTTGGCAAGGGCTCGGTTCAGACCATCCTGCCACTGAAGGAAGGCGACGCGCTGAAACTGACCACGGCACGATATTACACGCCATCGGGTCGTTCGATTCAGGCAGACGGCATCACGCCGGATATCATGCTCGAATCGCTTGAGTTGAAGAAAAAAGAGAGCAACGGTATCGATCCGCTCAAGGAAGCCAACCTGTCTCGCCACCTGACCAACGGTGACAAAGAGAAGAAGCATGATAAAAAGGCTGGCAAGTCGAAGGACAAGAAATCCGAGAAGGTCACCGACAGCGAGTCGCTGGCCCAGACCGATTTCGAGCTCTACGAGGCCTTGAATCTGTTGAAAGGAATCACGCTGGTTCAGCCGGGTTCCTAACCTGTTGGCGGATCTGGCCATTGCATGATGGCCAGATCCGGTATTTCAATGGACTGACAATACCCAGTGCGCCATCGAATCCCGGGTGGCACATGGATCACTGGCGGGAAGCATTCGTGAAACAGCTCTATCGCATCGCTGTCGTTTTTCTGCTGACCATCTCGTCGGCACAGGCCGGCATGATCGCACTGATCATCGACGATATCGGCTACAACTATGCTACCGGCATGAAAGCGGCACGGCTGGATCCAGCCGTGACCCTCTCCATTCTTCCTGATGCCCCTGAAGCCGAACGGTTGGGACGAGCCCTCTATGCCATGGACCGGGAGCTGATGCTGCATCTGCCAATGGAAGCTCAGGGTAGGGAAGGGGCGCTGGAGCCTGTGGTGCTCAATAGCCGGATGGATCGGCTGGTATTTCAGCGCGCCGTGCTGGTTGCCCTGAGAAAACTCCCCTGGGTCAAAGGCGTGAACAACCATATGGGCAGTGCGCTCACGCAGCAGGCAGAGCCGATGGGCTGGCTGATGCAGGTGCTTCGTGCGCTCGATGGCATGTATTTCGTCGATAGCCGCACCGACCGTCGTACCGTGGCTGAACAGGTGGCGCGCCGTCACCACCTGGCGGTTACGCGCCGCGATGTCTTTCTCGACAATGGCGATTTCACGCAGGCTTCCGTCTGGGCCGAACTCAAGCGCTTGGAAAAGCTGGCCGATCGCAACGGCTTTGCACTGGCGATAGGCCACCCCAATCGAGTGACCCTGGCTGTTCTGAAGGAGGCTATCCCCTGGCTTCGTGCGCAGGGACATACTATTGTTCGGGTGAGTCAATACATCAAGGCAAAGGAGTCATCACCATGTCCAGAGTGCTTGTCCCCCTCGCTCAAGCTTGTGAAGAACTCGAAGCAGTCACCATCATCGACCTGCTGCGGCGAGCCGGTGTTGAGGTAGTCACCGCCGGCCTCGAACCCGGTCCTGTCACTGCTTCCCGTGGTGTCGTGCTGGTGCCTGATACTGTCCTCGACGAGGTGCTGGATCAGGATTTCGACATGATTGCGTTACCTGGCGGTCTGCCGGGTGCGGATCATCTTCGCGACGACGAGCGCATCATTTCCCTGTTGCAGAAGATGGCGAATGCCGGCAAATACACCGCCGCGATCTGTGCCGCGCCAAAAGTGCTGGCCAAGGCGGGCTTGCTCGATGGCCGCAAGCTCACTGCCTATCCTGGCGCGCTGGACGCGATTCGGATTCCCGCTGGCGAGTACACCGGCGAGCGTGTCGAGGTCGATGATAGGATCATCACTTCGCGTGGCCCGGGTACCGCCATGGATTTCGCCCTTGAGTTGATCGAAAAGCTGGTTGGTCGGCAAAAGCGTGACGAGGTTGAGCAGGGGCTCGTACGATAGTCCGCCACGGCAAGGGTGCATGCTACTGCATTTCGGATAAATCCCGGTCAAAACTGTGACTCGGAAACCGCTTTTGGCAAGTGGGTGGCTGAGTCATATTGTTCGCCCAAAACGCTTTCTTTATGATCTCCCGCATTCATGATTTGGGGATTATGCTTCTGAGCGATCAACGCGATGGCAGAAAAAGCCGGGCCAGCCAGAACGCAAAGGGCAAAACGATAAACGCGCTCGCCACCGCCCGGTGGCGAGCGATGTAATAACAATCAACGTTTTTGGTGAGGGACAGATGGAAGGGAGAACTGCATTAATGACGAAATCAATCAAACAGCAGTCGGCGAAGGCGTTCTATGACGACGTCGACCCGATATGCGTTACGGGTCTGACCCGTTCATTGAACCCGGAGACTCATGTCTATGACCTTCAGATCATGGACAAGAAATGGGTCAACACCTACGAATTCTATCCAACCGAAGATCTGACTAGCACCGCCATCTGCCTGATCGGGATTACCCGCGCCAAGGTCGATCCGGCTGAACTCGGCATGAACCTCGAACAGACACTGGAGGCGATGTACGACCTCGCCAAGAAGCGCAACTATCCCGGTGGTTTCGGCCTCGTGCTGTGGGCCAACGCAGTCTGTGATGGTGTCGATTTCAACGTGCTGAAGCAGCGTTGTGGTGTTGCGCTCGATAACATCGACAAGCACGTTCAGGCGTTGACCACGATGGAAACCTCCTGGCTGGCCAGCGGCTTGGCCCACGAATACCATCGCCGAAATGACGAAACCGTGAAGTCGCTGCTCGACGCCACGGTACGCGAGTTGATGGATGTTCGCTATCAGCCGAAACATCAGATCGTCACCCACGCTGGCGACAGCGCCGAGTCGGGTCACGGCATTCGTCGCTGGATCGCCAACTTTGCCGATCAGGTTTATACCATTCAGGCGCTGGCTTTCTACGCCAAGCTCACTGGTGACGAACGCGCTGCCAAAATTTCGACCGACTTGGCGTCCAAGATGGTCGAGATGCAAGGCGCCAAAGGGCAGTGGTGGTGGCACTACGACGCCAAACGCGGTGGTTCACCCCAGCCCTATTCCGTCTACAGTGTGCACCAGCATGGCATGGCGCCGATGGCGCTGCGGGCCTGCGAACAGGCCGGGGGAAAATCCTTCGAAGAGGCGGTGGTCATGAGCCGCAGCTGGATGGACGACAACGAGCTGGGCGTCAATATGGTCGATCACGACACGCCAACGTTGTGGCGCAGCATTGAATACGATCAGGGCAAGCTGGGTGATGTCACCCGCAAGGCGAAATCGCTGCTCGGCCTCGCCGGTGATCAGTCGCGCAAGTCGCCGCCGCCGCTGCGCGTCAACTATGAGACTCGCCCCTACGAATGGGCCTGGTGCATCTATGCAGGAGCCATCGAGCGTGGAATCGACCCCGATCGCCATATCGTCTGAGGCATTGCCCGTGACTGCACCCGGTAGCAACCGCATCCACTTCATGGGTTGCGATATCGATTCGATGACCCGTGAAGATACGCTGCAACAGGTATTGGCCTGGTGTCAGGAGGAAGGTGCCCCGCCGCGTACGCTCATTACGCTCAATGCCGCGTTGCTGATGATGATGAAATCAAACCCCGAGCTGGCGCAGGCCTGCAATGCAGGGGACATCATTGTTGCTGATGGCATGCCGATTGTGTGGTCAACGCGGTTGCTTGGCACGCCATTGGTGGATCGTGTCGCCGGCGTCGATCTGATGCAGAAACTGCTCGAAGAGGGTTCGCAGCAGGGTATCAGCGTTTATTTTCTCGGCGCGAAGCAGGAGGTCATCGACACCCTGCTGGCGATCTGCAAGGAACGTTATCCGGGCCTGAAGATTGCGGGAGCGCGCAATGGCTATTTCGGCGAGAGCGAGTATGAAACGGTCATTGCCGAGATCGCAGCCAGCAAACCCGATATTCTGTTCATCGGCATGCCGACGCCCTTCAAGGAGCTGTGGGGCGAGAAGCACCGCGAGGCACTGGGCGCCAAGGTGATCTTCGGCGTGGGTGGCAGCTTCGATGTCATCGGCGGTTATGTGCAGCGAGCGCCGCTGTGGATGCAGAACATCGGCATGGAGTGGTTCTGGCGGCTGATGATGGAACCGCGCAAGATGTGGAAGCGCTATCTTGTCACCAACAGCCAGTTTCTGCTGACCCTGGCCGGCGAACTGATCTCAAAACGCCTGCTGCGCCGCTGATTCTCCGCAGCAGCGGAACGTCAATTGATCTTCAAGGGATTGTCCTCACATGCATATTGCGATCGTAGGCTGCGGTTTCGTTGCTGATTACTATCTGGCCACGTTGCCACTCCATCCCGAACTGAAGCTGACCGGCGTCATGGACCGCGACCAGGAGCGCGCGCGGCTGCTTTCCAGTGTTCACAAGGTGCCGCGCTATGAGTCGTTGCAGCAGTTGCTGGATGATCCCAAGGTGGAAATGGTGCTCAATCTCACCAATCCCCGCGACCACTACGAGATCTCGAAAGCAGCACTGGAGGCGGGCAAGCACGTCTACTCGGAGAAGCCCTTCGGCATGAACATGCAGGAGGCGACCGAGTTGGTCGAGCTGGCTGAAAGCAAAGGGCTGCAAGCCGCTTCGGCACCGTGCAGCCTGCTCGGCGAGACAGCGCAAACCCTGTGGAAAGCATTACGTGAAGAGGTCGTCGGCAAGGTGCGGGTCGTCTATGCGGAAATGGACGATGGCATGGTGCACCTGATGCCCTATGACAAATGGGTCAGTGACTCCGGCATTCCCTGGCCCGCCAAGGATGAGTTCGAGATTGGTTGCACGCTGGAACATGCGGGTTACTACCTGACCTGGCTGGCTGCCTGGTTCGGTCCAGCGAAGACGGTGACATCGTTCGCCTCGGTACAGGTGCCGGACAAAATGCCAGGCGTCGAACTGAACCTGGAGTCGCCTGATTTCTCGGTCGCCTGCATCCAGTTCGAATCGGGCGTGGTGGCACGCCTGACTTGCAGCATCCTCGCACCGCACGACCATGAGTTGAAAATCGTCGGCGACAAGGGCGTGCTCTATACGGATGACAGCTGGCACTACTATTCTCCGGTCTACAGCCGCAAGATGATGAAGATTCGGCGCAAGACCTTTCTCAATCCGATCAAGACGCGGCACAAACTGCTCAAAGCCGACACCGGCAAGGTGCCCGGCAAGGGTTCGCAGCAGATGGACTTTGCCCGTGGCGTCGCCGAGGTGGCGGCGGCGGTGCGGGAAAATCGTCCCAGCCGCTTGTCGCCGCGATTCTCGCTGCATACCAATGAAATGGCATTGGCCATACACTATGCGCGCGAGCAAGGCGCGACCTATCATATGACGACCACATTCGACCCGGTCGAGCCAATGGACTGGGCGCGTTAGCGTCCGTAGGACTGAGCGAGGTGGAAAACGCGATGAGCAAGACGATTCGATGGGGAATTCTTGGTACCGGCACGGTTGCCCGGGACGTGGCGCAGAGTTTCGCCCACGTTGCCGATGCTTCTCTGGTGGCTGTAGCCTCCCGCAGTAGTGACACTGCGCGGGCATTTGCCAGTCAGTTCAATATTCCGAAAGCCTACGGCAGCTACGATGAGCTGCTGGCGGATGACGAGGTCGATGTGGTGTATATCGCCACCCCGCATCACCGTCATCGTGATGACTGTCTGCGCAGCTTCGATGCCGGCAAGGCGGTGTTGTGCGAAAAACCATTCACGCTGAATGCGGCGCAGGCGCTGGAGGTGGTTTCGACCGCCCGCGAAAAGAACCTGTTCTGCATGGAGGCGATGTGGATGCGCTTTATTCCGCTGGTGCGCAAGGTGCATGAACTCGTCGATGCAGGCGAGATCGGTCATGTGCAGATGATCAAGGCCGACTTCGGCTATCCCACCTGGTATGACCCTGAAAACCGTTTCTTCAGCCTGAACAAGGGCGGTGGGAGCCTGATGGATCGTGGCATCTACACCCTGTCGCTAGCGCAGATGTTGCTTGGCGAACATGAAAACCTCAAGTCGAGCGCGACCATTGGTCCGACCGGCGTCGATCATCAGTCGGCCTGTCTGCTGGAATACCCGAATGGCGCTATCGCCGATCTGTCCTCCACGCTTACCAGCTACGGCACCAACGAAGCCGTCATCATGGGTACGCAAGGGCAGATCAGGATTCTGGACCCCTTCTATCGCCCCAGCCGCATAACGCTGACGCGCTTCGAAGAGCCGACCGCACCCGCGCCGGTCATTGGCACGGGCGGGCTGAAGCAGAAATTGAAGGATAGCTCGCTGGTTGCGAAGCTCTATCGCATGGCAACGCCGTTGCTCGACAGGCTGCGCGGTGGCGTCATCAACAAACCATTCCCCGGCAATGGCTACCAGTTCGAGATCGAGGAAGTGACCGGCTGTTTGCAGCGGGGTGAAAAGGAAAGCCGCATTATGCCGCTGGACGACACGCTGGCGCTGATGGAAACGATGGACGAAATGCGCGCGAGTTGGGGCTTGCGCTATCCTCAGGACTAGGAACAGGAACATGTCCAGCCAGAAACCCGTCTCACTCGCCTACCTCGTCAGCCAGTACCCGATGCTGTCGATGATCTTCATCATTCGTGAAGTGGTGCAGTTGCGGGCGCGCGGTTTTCACATCGACGCAGCTTCGATCAATGCGGCTGACCGCGCCAGCGAAGGGCTGACGCAAGACGAGGCCAACGAATCGGCGCTGACCTACTACATCAAGCCTCAGGGCGCCAAGGGTGCGGTGCGTGCCCACTGGAAAACACTGACGAGTAATGCCGCTGGTTACCTGCGTGGCCTCAAGCTCATCGTTGAGCTGGGCAAGACCGACTTGCGGGATCTGTTCTACAACCTGATGTATTTTACCGAGGCGCTGATGGTAGGCGTATGGATGCAGGCAAAAGGGCAGCGGCACCTGCATGCTCATCTGGGCGCACAGGCGGCGACGGTTGCAATGTATGTGAAGGAGGTGTTCGGTTTCGGTTTTTCGATCACCGTACATGGCCCGGACGAATTCTACGATGCCCCGGGGCAGTATCTGACGCGCAAGGTGGAAAGCGCCGATTTCATCTGCTGCATCAGCAACTTCGCCCGCAGCCAGTTGATGAAACTGTCGGCCTACGAGCACTGGCATAAACTCGAAGTGTCGCGGCTCGGGGTCGATCCCGAGGTGTTCAAGCCGCGACCCTTCGAAGAAACACCTGCTGTGTTCGAAGTCATCTGCGTGGGTCGGCTGACACCCGCCAAGGGGCAGCATATCTTGATCGACGCAATGGATCGGCTGCTGCAAGCCGGGCGTAATATTCGCCTGCGCATTGTCGGCGATGGCCCCGACCGCGCCTCACTGGAGCGTCACGTCCACCGTCTAGGCCGCGAACGCGACATCATCTTCGAAGGTGCGGTCAACCAGGACCGTATTCGCGACCTCTATTCCCGCGCTCATATCTTCTCGATGCCCAGCTTCGCTGAAGGTATACCCGTGGTGCTGATGGAGTCGATGGCAATGGAGATCCCCTGCGTCACCACCAGAATCACCGGCATCCCCGAACTCATCCGCGACGGCATCGACGGCCTGCTGGTCGCCCCCTCGTCAGTCGAAGAACTCGCGGCCGCGCTGGAGCGTCTGATGGACGACCCCGACCTACGTCGAACGCTCGGCGAAAACGGCCGCAAGCGTGTCGTCGAAGACTATGACCTGGCAAAAAACGTCGAGCGACTCGGCGACATCTTCCAGCGCCGCCTGGGTTAGCCGGGATTTCTCATCTCGTCACCCGGTGAGAAATACGGACCCGTCACTGAGCAGGATCAATTCCTGACTTCTCCTTTCGCGGTGTCGATACATTGACGACACCCACTCCGGCTCCTATAGAACCATCTAGGATAATAAAGATGCAGGGATGATGTTCTACCCACCATCTTCACTGGAGCGATGCGATGAACTCAACTTATCTCCCCCGGCCGGCCAAGTCATTGGCCGCAATACTGCTGACGACGCTCGGAACCTTTATCGGTGGCAGCGTGCATTCGGACGAAACCTGCATGTCGCCCTACATGGCAAAAATTGTGGGTCAGGAAGACTATGTCTATATCTGGACGCTTGGTGTCGAGGGTCTTGGAGACGGACAGGACAAACTGGTGACAGTCGATGTCAATCCGGACTCGGCGCATTACGGCGAGATAGTTAATTCGCTGTCGGTGGGTGGTCGAAATGAAGCGCACCATTCGGGCTTGACCGACGACCGAAAATACTTGTGGGCCGGTGGCCTCGACACGAGCAAGATTTTTGTATTCGATGTCCACAGCGACCCGGCCAAGCCCAAGCTGCATAAAGTGATCGATAATTTTGTCGCCGCCAGCAGTGGCGTTGTTGGGCCGCACACCACCTATGCGCTACCTGGACGCATGATGATCACCGGCCTGTCGAACAATCAGGATCATGGTGGACGCACCGCGCTCGTGGAATACAGTAATGATGGTGATTACCTCGCTACCCACTGGATGCCGAGTGAAAAGGACCTGGGTGGCGCGACCAAGAGTGGCGAGTTTGCCGATGGCTATGGCTACGATGTACGTGTGCTGCCACGACGCAATGTCATGGTGACATCATCTTTCACCGGTTGGTCGAACTACATGATGGATTTCGGCAAAATGCTGAAGGACAAGGAAGCGATGAAGCGCTTTGGAAATACTGTTGTTGTCTGGGATCTCCACAGCCGCAAACCGAAAAAGGTGCTCGACGTACCGGGTGCTCCGTTGGAAGTGCGCTGTGCGTGGCAGCCCAACCATAACTGGTGTGTTACGACGACTGCGCTGACTTCGAAGATCTGGTTGATCCATGAAGATGAGAAGGGCGAATGGCAAGCCACGGCCGTCGCTGACATCGGCGATCCGGCAAAAATTCCGCTCCCCGTGGATATCTCCATTGCATCGAATGATTCGGGGCTCTGGGTCGATACCTTCATGGATGGCAAAGCGCGCTATTTCGACATGACCGACCCGATGCACCCGAAGCAAGTCTATGAAAAACAGATTGGAAAACAGCTGAATATGGCGTCGTCGAGCTGGGACGGAAAACGGATCTATTTTACCTCGTCGCTGCTGGCCAATTGGGACAAGAAGGGTGACGACAATGAGCAGTTTTTCAAGTCGTATATTTGGGACGGCAATGACCTGAAACAGCAGTTTGCCATCGACTTCACCGCCGCCAAGCTAGGCCGGCCCCATCAAATGCGTTTTGGCGCCTATTCGTTGTATGGAATGAAACGGCCTGGGGACGACAAGAAAGTCGCTAGCGCAGAATAATGATGCAAGCGCGCCGGGGCGTACCGGGGCGGTGGCTGAGATGGTTGCTGCTCGGGGTTTGCGTGGCTGCGTCGGGCCTTTTTGCCGGCGAAGCTGTCACCCCGCTGGCGCCTGGCTACACCGCGCTACCCTACCAGCCGCCAAAACCTGGTAGCTATCGGCTGCCACCGCTTGGTGAGGCAGCGGATGGTGAGGTGATCGATGAACAGGGTAAGCGTGTCCGCTTGCATCAATTGTTCGGTGACCAATATGTGCTGATGACCTTCATGTACAGCCATTGCAGCGATGCAAACGGCTGTCCACTGACCGCCTATGTTTTTCATCGTCTTTATGACGCGATGGGCGACGACAAAGAATTGCGTAATAACCTGCGTCTCGTCAGCATCAGTTTCGATCCGGAACATGATACCCCGAAAATGCTCGCCAGCTACGCGCATGCCCTTCGTGGCACTGGGCCAGAATCGGCATGGCGATTTGCCACCAGCGAATCAACCGAACAACTGGCCCCGTTACTGCGCGCCTATAGTCAGGATGTGCAACAACGTGCCGATGATAGTGCCACTGATCAGGCTGACTTTTCCCATATACTGCGGGTATTTCTGATTGATCCCGAGAAAAAAATCCGCAATATATACAGCGCCGCCTTCCTGCATGAAACGCTGATTCGCAATGACCTGAAAACCCTGATCGCCTCGCGTGAGTCCGGCGCCGCAGCATATTCCGGTGGAGTCATTAAAAAGACGAATTCCGTTGAAAAATCAAAGAACCTGTTGCTGCTGGCGAAACAACCGCCTCTTGGTCTGCCACCTCTGCCGACAGCTGACGTTCCAACCTCGAAAAAAGTGGCGCTGGGCAAAAAACTTTTTTTCGACCGCCGATTGTCGCTCAATCGCACGATTTCCTGTGCCATGTGTCATGTACCCGAGCAGGGCTTTACCAGTAATGAAACCGCAACTGCCGTTGGTATCGAAGGTCGAACCGTGCGGCGAAATAGCCCGACCCTATTGAATGTCGGCTACGCGCATTTGCTATTCCACGATGGCCGCGAAAATCGGCTCGAACAACAGGTTTGGGGCCCGTTGCTGGCAAAAAATGAAATGGGGAATCCTGCGGTCGGCACGGTCATGCAGCGAATTGAATCGCTACACGACTATGACGGCCTCTTCGAAAAGGCTTTTGACGGCAAGGCTGCCAGTATGGAGACCATCGGCAAAGCATTGGCCGCATATCAAATGACGCTCAATGCTGCGAATAGTCGTTTCGACCGCTGGCGCTATGGCAATGATCCCAAAGCGCTCAATGCCAAAGAGCAGTACGGCTACCGAATTTTCACGGGTAAAGCGGGTTGCAGCAGCTGTCACCTTATCGGTGAGTATCACGCCCTGTTCAGTGATGACGACCTTCACAATACCGGTGTGGGTTACCGCAATTCGATGGGAGTACGTGAAAGCCGCCAGCAGGTTCAGCTTGCCCCAGGGGTTCTTGTTCAAGTGCCGCAGCAAATTATTGCCAAAGTGTCGGAACCGCCACCCGCAGATCTCGGCCGATATGAAATAACCGAAGCCCCGGACGATCGCTGGAAATATAAAACGCCAACGTTACGTAATATCGCGGTGACCGCGCCGTATATGCATGACGGATCATTGTCTACGCTCGCAGAGGTCATCGATTTCTATGATGCCGGTGGTGTACCTAACCCGCTACTCGATCCGCGTATTCGCCCGTTACACCTAAATTCAAAAGAAAAGGCTGCACTCGAAGCTTTCCTTCGTACCCTGACTGGCGACAATATTGCCGCAATTATTAAAGATGCCAGAGAAATGCCTATTGGTGACACAGGGATCTGAAACACCACCGTCGCAGGGAAAACCCAATGTGCTACGGCTCAATATGGCCTTTCGCGGCGTCGGCTTTTTCCTGATAACGTCCCGTAGGTTGGGCAAAGCGGAGCGTGCCCAACAGAGGCGTCGGTGGTGTACCGGGCCGTGGTTATTGGGCACGTCACTATCGTTCCTTTGCCGAACCTACCTGACTTCAGGGGCAGAAGTGAGTGCCGCGAACTCCGAAACTTGAATTAATACCACAAGCCCGACCCAAGCCTCCTACTGCCGCACACCTTCGATGGAAAGCCACAGCTCGACGTTTTCCGCCACCGGCCCGAGGGTATGGCCTTCCTTCATTTTGTAGTCAGACAGATGCAGGGTAGTGGTTCCCACGAAGCCGCGCCGGAAGCCGCCCCAGGGGTCCTTGCCTGCGCCAACCTGGCTCACGTCGATGGCAATCTCCTTGGTCACGCCGCGCAGGGTGAACTTGCCCTTCAGCGTGGCCTTGCCACTGCCATGATCCTTCCAGCGAGTGCTGATGAAGCTCGCCTTGGGGAATTTCTTTACATCGAAAAAGCGTTCGCTGCGCAGATGCTTGTCCCGTTCGGCGTGATTGCTGTCGATGCTGGCCACGTCGATCTCCAGACTGACCCGATTGTTGGCCGGGTTGGTCTCATCGTAGTCGAAGTCGCCTGAAAAACGGTTGAAGCGACCCTCCAGCCAGCTGTACCCCAGATGCTGGATCTTGAAGGTGATGAAGGCATGCATGTCCTTGGTGTCGATGACATAGTGCTCCGCTGCCTGTGCGCTGGTGGCGCCCAGCCCGAGCGTGAGCACGAGTGAAAACAGGATTTTGTTGAACATGGTGATTTACTCCTTGGTGGAATGGATGGATGAAGAAGCCGGCCCGCCCAGCCCCAGCATGCGGCGCAGGGTGGGATCGCGGTCGATGAAATGATGTTTCAGTGCGGCCAGACTGTGGAGGACGGCCAGTGCGATCACGCCATTCGCCAGCCATTCGTGTACTCGGCCGGCAATGTCCTCCTGATGCTCGAAGCCGTAGAGCGTGGCCGGGATCTCGAACCAGCCGAACACCGAAACCGCCTGACCACCGGCGCTGGTGATCAGGTAACCGCTGACGACGATCGCCGCTATCAGAGCGTAGAAAAGCCGGTGTACCGTAACGGCCACGCGCCGCTCCCATGGCCGACCGACGATAGCTGGTCGGGGGTTACTCAGCCGCCAGCCCAGCCGCAACAGCAGCAACCCGCCAACCAGCACACCCAGGCTGCGGTGCAGATCCGGGGCCAGTTGGTACCAGGGATGGTAGTAGTCCAGGCCCACCATATATTTCCCCAGCACAAACAGGCCAATGATCAGCAGCGCCATCAGCCAGTGCAGGAGCACGGCCACCAGACCATAATCGTGTGCATTGTTGCGCAGGTTCATCAGCATCTCATCGTTAGTCATTGCGTGATTTTGAATGACTTCCCAGATACTAG
>CAZQXF010000005.1:0-22615 GCA_964596975.1 uncultured Thiotrichales bacterium
TGCGCTTCACGCCAAGACGTTTGGCGTCTTCGGGATGCATGTAGACCAGTGCAGCAGGTACGGCGCGGTTCAGCTCGGGCACGCGGCGCGTCATGGTGCCGGAATGCCAATGCTCCAGTACCCGACCGGTCACGAGCCAGAACGGATAGTTGTTGTCCGGCTGCTCGACAGGTGCGGCGTATGGGCGGAAGAAGATCTTCGCCTTGCCGGTGAGCTTGGTCTTCTCCTTGTTGGTGATCTTGTCCAGATCACCTGAAGGAAGCGCTTTCAGTGCCTTGCCGTAATACTCGAAGTCACCATTCTTGACGTAAGGATCGTACTTGGCATTGAAGCGCCACAGTGTCTCCTTGCCATTGACGACCGGCCAGCGCAAACCGCGGACATCATCGTCGTAATAGCGCTCGAACTTGTCCAGGTCGTGCCCGTGGCCACGACCAAAGCTTGCATACTCTTCCCACAGCATGTGCTCGGGGAACCAGCCATCGCCCAGTTTCTCGGCAATGTGGTTGGCATGGCCCTTGGTCACGGACTTGTCGGCAGGCCATGGGTACTTCTTCTTGTTCTCGGGCGTGGCGAACAGCACTTCGTAGAGTGTCTGCTCGGGGTCGTACCCCATCTTCTTCGCCTCTTCGAGAACCGAAGGCAGCTTGCCGTCTTCGAATCCCTTGGCCTTCAGACCAGGCACCTTCTGTTCACCCCAGACATCTTTCAGCTTGAAGCGCTTGGAGAATTCCAGCACCTGCCAGGTATCACCCATCGCTTCACCCGGAGGTGCGACCTGCTGGCGCCATACCTGGGTACGACGCTCGGCGTTGCCGTAGGCACCCCATTTTTCAAGGATCATCGCCGCCGGCAGGATCAGGTCAGCAACCTTGGCCGAGATGCCAGGATAGCCGTCTGCGCAGACGATGAAGTTATCCATTTCGCGCGCCGCCTTGATCCAGTGATTGGAGTTTGCCGTGGCCTGAAACGGGTTATTGACCTGAACCCAGGCAAACTTGATCTTGCCATCTTCGAGATCACGCATGATCTTGACGATATGGCTACCGACCTTCGGGTTGACAGTATTTTTTGGCAATTTCCAGATCTTCTCTGCCATATCGCGGTGCTTCTTCTTGAACACCACCAGATCGGCTGGCAGACGATGGGCAAAGGTACCGACTTCACGCGCGGTGCCACAAGCCGATGGCTGACCCGTCAGTGAGAATGCACCATTGCCCGGCTTGCACTGTTTGCCCATCAACAGATGGTTCATGTAGCACTGTTCGTTGACCCAGGTGCCGCGCTGATGCTGGTTGAAACCCATGGTCCAGTAGGAAACAATCTTGCGATTCTTGTCGCAGTAGTAGTCCGCCAGCTTCTTGAGCTTGGCCTTGAACTCGTCGAGGGGCTCATCGACATCGCCTTTGGCCAGCTCGGCAACATAGTCCAGCGTGTAGGGCTCGACGCCCTTCTTGAAATCCTCGAAGGAGATCATCCAGTGTTTGCCGGCCTTGCCCCGGTTCTTCTGCTCGACGACCTCGCCTTCCTTGCGGCGCTGTCCGATGGCCTCGTATTTGTCCAGCTTGACCTTCAGCTCTTTCGCCTGAGTGTCCTTCTCGGCAGGGTTCGCATACTTGCTGGTGCCGCGCATGCCGTAGCCGATGTCGTATGGCCCGGTGGCAAAGACACAATGCTTTTTGACATAGTCGTGATCGACCACATCACGCGTGACGATTTCACGGGCAATGTAGTTCTGAATCGCCAGGTCGGTGCTGGGCTTGAACACGATGGTCATGTCCGCCAGCTCGGAAGGCATATTCTTGAGTGTCGTCAGGTTGATGATGCGCATCTTGTCGTGCGCGAGACGACGATCGGCGATACGCGCCCAGAGAATGGGGTGCATCTCGGCCATGTTGGAACCCCAGAGCACGGCGGTATCGGTGTACTCGATGTCATCGTAGTTGCCCGCAGGCTCGTCGATGCCGAAGGTCTGGATGAACGCTGCAACAGCTGATGCCATGCAGTGGCGCGCGTTGGGATCAATATTGTTCGAACGCAGCCCCGCCTTCATGAACTTCGCGGACGCATACCCCTCGTGAACCGTGTACTGGCCGGAACCAAAGATGGCGACGCCATGCGGTCCCAGCTCTTTCAAGGCGGCCTTGGCATGCTTTTCCATTTCATCAAAGGCACGCTCCCAGCTGACCGGCTGGAATTTGCCCTTCTTGTCGAATTTGCCATTGGTCATCCGCAACAACGGCTGGGTCAGACGATCCTTGCCGTACATGATCTTGGCGTTGAAGTAACCCTTGATGCAGTTGAGGCCACGATTGACCGGTGCATCGGGATCACCCTTGGTGGCCATGATCTTGCCATCCTTGGTGGCGACCATGATGCCGCAGCCAGTACCACAGAAACGGCAGACGCCCTTGTCCCACTGCCAGTCTTTTTCGGCTTCGGCGCCCGCGGCGGCCTGGACTTGTGTCAGGGGAATGCCGACGGTCGCCGCAGTAGCGGCAGCAACATTGGCCTTGAGAAATTCACGACGGGTTTGCTTCATCACTAACCTCCGAGGGTAATCAACTAATCTTGAAGATATTCAGGAACGCAGACTTGCTGCTGGGGAAGACCGGTCATCGCATCCAGGTCCTCGGGAATGGCTTCTATGAACTGCTCGTCCTCGGCGAAATAGTGATAAACCATTTCCGCGAACGAAACGTCTGGCAAGGCTTTGATGGCTTTCAGCCCTTCAACTTCGTCAGCGATCATTTTCGCTTCCTGGACAACCACAATGCGATTTTTCTCGTGATCGACGTTATGAACTTCGACACCGGGGAGCGCATTCAATCGCTCGACACATGCATCGACCTTTCCGGGAAAAACGGCAACGACAATACCTGATAGATTCATAGAGAGACTCTGTTTACTGCCTGAAAATCGGGAATAGAAAATGCAGCCGAAAATGCTGCCGACCGCATAGCTGACGTTAACGTATGCCCGACACCTCCGAGTCGCCTTAACCTAGATCAACTTTTCTCCAATAAACGCACACTCTCAGGGGTTTACCCTCGGGAGTTGACATAGATCAATCCGGCGAAAAAGCAAAGTGACTAGCCTCTGGAACAGGCAATTTCCACAAAAAAATTGCCTGTTTCCGCACACAACAAGGCAATCGCGCTGTGCCGAGCGCAGTTGCCAACAATGACAACGAGGGACTCCCATGAAAAGCACAATCTTCAGGATAGCCGTGACGGCTCTGACCTGCGTCTTTGCGGTGGCCGGTCATGCCGCGGCCAGCGGCAAAACGCCTGCAGGCAAAAAGGGATGCCAGTCCTGCCATGATGGCATTGAACAGATCACCGACGGCGGCATGATGGCCGCCATCGCAGCGATGGGCAGTGTGCACGACGATCCCGCCGGCTGCGTCATCTGCCACGGCGGCAATCCGACCGCCACGACCAAAGAGGCTGCACACAAAGGGGCACCGAAAGACCTGGCCGCAGCCGGCGGGCCGGACAATTTCTATCCCGATCCTGGCAGTGTCTGGATCGCCGACAAGAGCTGCGGCCAGTGTCATGCCGGTTATGCTGACAATGTGAAAAAGTCCCTGATGAACAGCGAGGCTGGCAAGCTCCAGGGCAACCTCTGGTCATGGGGTCTGCAAAAGGAGCGCGGCTCCAAACTCGGCAACTACACAATGACCGATGCCGACGGCCCCATCCCGGCGCTGGGCAGCCCGGAATACAAGGCTTACATGAAGAAATTCATCGCCGCCCATCCCGAGCAGATTCCGGCCGAATTGAAACAGGTACCTGAAGTCGATATCGACAAGATCGCAGAGCATCCCAATCTCGCCGCCATCACCTACTCGCGGCAGCAATGCCAGCGCTGTCATGTGGGCGTCAACGGCCGCGAAAAACGGGGTGACTTCCGTGGCGCGGGCTGCTCTTCCTGCCACATTCCGTACAGCAACAACGGCTTCTATGAAGGGAACGATCCAACCATCGCCAAGGATCAGCCTGGCCACATGCTGGTTCACACCATGCAGTCATCACGCGAGCACCGCGTGCAGATCAATGGCAAGAGCTACTCCGGCATTCCCACCGAAACCTGCGCCACCTGCCACAACCGTGGCAAGCGCATCGGCGTCAGTTACCAGGGTTTGATGGAGTTCCCTTACGGCAGCCCCTATGACGAAAAGGGCGGCAAGCAATCCAAGCTGCACACCAAAAAATACATGTTCATCGCCGACGACCTGCATCACCAGAAAGCCAGCCGACCGGGCAATCCCGAAGGCGGACTGCTGTGCCAGGACTGCCACACCTCGGTAGACATGCATGGTGACGGCAATATCCCCGGCACCACCCTGGCTCAGGTCGAAGTCGAGTGCGAGGATTGCCACGGCACGCCTGACAAAGCACCGTGGGATCTACCCCTTGGTTATGGCGAGGAGTTCCAGAAGAGCATTGGCGACAAGCCCCGCGGCCTGACCAAGGATCTGCCGGCATTCATGAGCATGGGCACCGTCTATCCACCCCAGGATGGCTATTTGCTGACCGCACGCGGCAACCCCTTTGGCAATGTCGTCAAAAATGGGGATAAAGTCATCGTTCATTCGGCCTCGGGCCTCGACTTCAAAGTGCCGGTGCTGAAAACGATCAACGACAGTGACAGCTGGGTCAACGAAGACGCCAAGATCGCCATGACCAGCATTCCGGGGCACATGAAGAAGCTGGAATGCTATGCCTGCCATGCCGATTGGGCGCCGCAGTGCTACGGCTGCCATGTCACCGTCGACTACTCCAAGGGCAAGACCGACGTCGACTGGATCACCAACGGCAACACGGTTGGCGCCGATGGTCAGACTGCCGACCATCCACTGGGCACGAATGGTCTCACCAGCCCGGGCAAAGTCAGCGAGACCCGCTCCTATCTGCGCTGGGAAACACCGATTCTCGGCATCAATGGCGAAGGTCGCGTCAGCCCGCTGATGCCGGGCTGCCAGGTCATCACCACGGTGATCGACAAGACCGGCAAGACGGTCGCAAAGAACGTGATCTGGAATACCCCGGAGGGCAAGGGCATCGACCATGCTGCGGTACAGCCTCACACGGCGGGTCGCAAGGCGCGTAGTTGCGAGTCCTGCCACAACAATCCAAAGACACTGGGCTACGGCATCGAGGATGGCCGCTTCATGCATGGCTACGACAAGGGGCTCGTGGTCGACCTGCAAACCGCTACGCTGGATGTGATCCCGAAACAGTTCACCAAGCAGATTCAGGCGGTGCCCAAGCTCGACCACGACCTGTCGCAGATCGTCACCCGCGACGGCAAGCAACTGGTGAGCGTCGGTTCGCATTGGGAGCTGACCGGGCCGCTGCCGCAGGAAATGCGTGACAAGATGGAGCGCACCGGGCTGTGCAAAGGCTGCCACAAGAACATGTCCAACAAGGCACTCTGGTCCAAGGTCGATTCCAAGCCGCAAGGCTGGATCACCAACAAGGAACACCAGGATCTGATGGACAAGTTCATCAAAAATGCGGCCAAGGCCGCCAGCAAATAGGAGACACAGTATGAAACGGTTACAACACGTACTACTGGCAGCATGTCTCGGGGCTGGCCTCACCGCCGCGCCGCTACAGGCGGCCAATGAAGCCAGCGGCTATACCGTCAAGGAACTGCTCGAAGTCTGCATGGAGGGCGCCAATGACGCCCGGGAAGGTGCCACCGACGAACTGGCCTGCGACCAGTACATCCGCGGCGTGACCGACACAGTCGTCATCCTGAAGATGGACACTGGTTTGTGCCTGCCGAAGGCCGATGGCGCACGCTCGGGCGATCTCAGCCGCGCCTTTATCAAGTGGGTCTACGACGACTTCAGCCGCCGTGACCTGCCAGCCGCGCAAGGCGTACTGGAGACACTGATGGACAAGTTCGCCTGTTCTGGCAAATAGATTTACGGGGTGGGTACCACCCAGGTGCCCACCGACACTGCAATCTGGTGCGCACGCTGTGGCGCGCACACCCTACGAGAAGAAGGTCAATGGCTAGACATCATGTCTAAGGGCCCTGGCAATTACGGTCTTGTCAGAAATCAACGATCTACTCGCAGCAATCGATACAGTCGGTTATCCTTCGGCCTTCCGCCACCACCACGATGCGCTAATCAATTGCAACCGATGTACGTATCCCATACCGCGCCCGGGACAGTCACTTCGCCCTTGCCACGAGCGTTGCGCTGACAATGCTGGAGGTTCACGGGCTTGCCTGCGAGCGGGGCGAAAGGCTGCTGTTCGACGATCTGAGCTTCTCGGTACGTGGCGGTGAACTGCTGCGTATTGCCGGTGTCAATGGCAGTGGCAAGACCACGCTGCTGCGCCTGCTCTGCGGGCTCGCACTGGCCGATGAGGGCGACATCCATTGGGATGGCGACAAAGTCAGAACCACCAGCGAACAGTGGCGCCGTCAAACCAGTTATATCGGCCATAACCTCGGCGTAAAGCTCGAACTCACGCCGTTGGAGAACCTCGAATTCGCCCGCGCCGTCAGCGGTGCCAGCAGCACCGAACCACTGGAGGCTTTGCTGGATCGGGTCGGGCTTTATGGTTTCGAATATGATCCCTGCCGCACGCTGTCACAAGGGCAACGTCGACGCGTTGCACTGGCGCGGCTGATGTTCACGCAGACGCGGCTGTGGATTCTCGACGAACCCTTCGTCGCGCTGGACGTGGCTGGCATCGAATTCGTCGCTTCACTATTGAAGCGCCAGACCGATCAGGGCGGCATGGTCATTCTGACCACCCATCAGGACACCCCGTTGCAGAACAAGATCATCAAAGAACTCAGTCTCGACGCAGGTAGCCAATGAATCAGCCAGCGTTCCATGAACCCGGACTGTTCGAGGTTTTCAGGGCCGTACTGCGGCGCGAGCTGACACTCGCCTACCGGCATCGCGGCGAACTGATCAATCCGTTGATGTTCTTCGTTATCGTCATCACGCTGTTTCCGCTCGGTATCGGGCCGGAGCTGAACACGCTACAGCGCATTGCGCCCGGGATAATCTGGGTGGCAGCGTTACTGGCAACACTGTTGTCGTTGGATACGGTGTTCCGCTCGGATTTCGAGGACGGCTCGCTGGAGCAGATGGTGCTCAGCCCACAGCCCCTACCGCTGATCGTCCTCGCCAAGCTTACCGCACACTGGATGCTGGCCGGTCTGCCGCTGATCCTGCTGGCACCGCTGCTTGGCTACATGTTGGCCATGCCGACAGAGGCACTACCACCGCTGATGGCGACGCTGGCGCTTGGCACCCCGGTGCTGACATTGATCGGCGCGATCGGCGTCGCCCTCACTGTCGGGTTGAACCGGGGCAGCGCACTATTGTCACTGCTGGTATTGCCGCTATATATTCCGCTGCTGATCTTCGCTGCCAGTGCGGTCGATACCGCGGCCTCGGGCATGTCGATCACCGGCCACTTGCTGATTCTCGGCGCACTGCTGGTGTTCACGCTGACGCTGGCACCGCTGGCGATTTCGGCAGCGCTACGCATCAGCACTTCTTGATCTGCAGTCAACAACCGGAAAAACCGATGTGGAAGTTCATTCATAAGTTCGCCTCACCGAAATATTTCTACAATATTTCCGGGAAGATTCTGCCGCCGCTAGGCTGGGTCACATTAGTGCTGTTCATCGTTGGCCTGGCCGGCGCACTGTTCCTATCCCCCCCCGACTACCAGCAGGGCGAAAGCGTGCGAATTCTCTATATCCACGTCCCCGCCGCCATGCTGTCGATGTCCTGCTATGTGGCGATGGCCATTACGGCTGCCATCGGCCTGATCTGGCGCATCAAGCTGGCCGACATCGTTGCCTGGGCCATTGCACCCATTGGCATGACAATGACCATTATCGCGCTGATCACCGGCTCGGTCTGGGGCAAACCAATGTGGGGCACCTACTGGGTGTGGGATGCACGGCTGACTTCCGAGCTGATTCTGCTGTTTCTCTATCTCGGCTTCATCGCGCTACAGACCGCCATCGAAGACACCCGCAGCGCAGCCCGGGCCAGCGCGATTCTGGCGCTGGTGGGGCTGGTGAACATTCCGATCATCAAATATTCCGTCGACTGGTGGAACACCCTGCACCAGCCGGCGACGATCAGTAAAATGGGCAAGCCATCGATCGATGCAAGCATGCTCTGGCCATTGTTAATCATGATTACCGCGTACATGTGCTACTTTGCGTGGATAACCCTGAAGCGCTCTCGCTGCGAACTCATCTACCGCGAACGCAACAGCGCCTGGGTCAAGAAACTGGTCAAGGAGGCGTCATGAAAGAATTCTTCGCTATGGGCGGCTACGGCTTCTATGTCTGGCTTTCCTATGCCGTTGCGCTTGGCGGCCTGCTGACGCTGTATCTGATGACCCGTGGCTGCGAAAGCCGCGTGAAAAGGCAGCTGGAAAAACGGCTGCGTCTCGAACAGAGGAGGAAGTCCCGTGACACCACGTCGTAAGAGAATGATTCTGGTCGCCATCCTGCTCGCAGGCATGGCGATTACCGCCGTCCTGCTGATCAGCGCCTTCAAGCAGAACCTGCTGTATTTCTACACCCCGACCCAGATCGCCAATGGGGAGGCCAGCATCGACAAAAGCATCCGCATTGGCGGGCTGGTGAAAGACGGTTCGCTGCAACGCAAGGACGGCACGCTGGAAATCAACTTTCTGGTCACCGACAAGGTCAATGAATTCCCGGTGACCTACAGCGGTATTCTGCCGGACCTGTTCCGTGAGGGGCAGGGCATCGTCGCGCGCGGCAAAATCAATGCGCAAGGCGTGTTCGTTGCTCAGGAGATTCTGGCCAAACACGATGAAAACTACATGCCACCAGAGGCACAGGATGCGCTCGACGCCGCCAAGACGCTGAAATAGGCAGACCACACCACCACCGAAAGAGGTACACCGATGATCCCCGAACTAGGACTCTTTTCACTCATACTCGCGCTGTCGGTTGCCTTGATACAGGCGACCCTGCCTTTGATTGGGGCATCACGCGGCATCCAGAGCTGGATTGCGCTGGCCCGGCCCGCAGCCTTCGCCCAGGCGGTCTTTCTGTTCTTCTCCTTTGGTTGCCTGACCTGGTCATTCATCCACTCCGATTTTTCCGTGCTCTACGTCGCCTCCAACTCCAACTCGCTGATGCCGACCATTTACAAGGTGTCCGCAGTGTGGGGCGCGCATGAAGGCTCGCTGCTGCTGTGGGTCAGCATCCTGGCGGCCTGGGGGCTTGCAGTATCCCTGTTCAGCCGGCACCTGCCGGACGCCTTCGTCGCCCGCGTGCTCGCAGTGATGGCGATGATCAGCATCGGCTTTTTGCTGTTCATGCTGCTGACATCCAACCCCTTCGAGCGCCTGCCGAATCCACCACTGGAAGGGCGCACGCTCAACCCACTGTTGCAGGATTTCGGCCTCGCCATCCACCCGCCGATGCTCTATTTCGGCTATGTCGGCTTTGCCGTCGCCTTCTCCTTCGCCATCGCCGCCCTGCTGGGCCGGCAGATGGACAGCACCTGGGCACGCTGGGCACGGCCATGGACGAATGTTGCCTGGGCTTTTCTGACGATTGGCATCGCACTGGGCAGCTGGTGGGCCTACTATGAACTCGGCTGGGGTGGCTGGTGGTTCTGGGATCCAGTCGAAAACGCCTCGTTCATGCCGTGGCTGGTGGGCACTGCCCTGATCCACTCACTCGCGGCCACGGAAAAGCGGGATGCGCTGAAAGCCTGGACCGTGCTGCTCGCAATCTTTGCCTTTTCACTGAGCCTGCTCGGCACCTTCCTGGTCCGTTCCGGGGTGCTGACTTCGGTTCACGCCTTCGCCACTGACCCGGCGCGTGGTGTTTTCATTCTCGGTTTTCTGATTGCCGTCATCGGCGGCTCGCTCACACTCTATGCCATGCGCGCACCCGATATCCGCTCAAAAGCGCGTTTCGACCTGGTCTCGCGCGAGGTTGGTATTCTGATCAACAATGTGTTGCTGCTGGTGGCCACGTTGACGGTGCTGCTCGGTACGCTGTTCCCACTGATCACCGATGCGCTCGGCATTGGCAAATACTCCGTTGGCCCGCCTTACTTCAACGCCGTATTCCTGCCCGTCACCGCACCGCTGGCGGCACTGGTCGGGCTCGGCGCGCTGATGCGCTGGAAGTCGGATAGCTTCGGCCGCGTGATGAAGCCGCTGCTGATTCCGCTGGTGGTCTGCATCGCGGCCGGATTCGCCTTCCCGTCACTGTTCATGGGCCGGGCATCATTCGGCGCCTCGATCGGCATGACACTGGCGTTCTGGGTGGCCTGGACCACGCTCTATGGCGTATGGACCCGGATTTCGTCGAAGAGCAACCGGCTGCAAGCTCTGGCGCAGCTACCACGTAGCTTCTGGGGCATGTCGATTGCACATTTCGGCATCGCCGTGTTTATCACCGGCATCACCCTGACGAGCATCTACAGTCACGAAAAAGATGTTGGTATCAAAGCTGGGGAAAGCTATGTGCTTGGCGCGCATGAGTTCGTCTTCGATGGCATCAAGGAGACGACCGGCCCCAACTACACAGCAATGACCGGTACCGTTCGCGTGTTCGAAGACGGCACACTGCTGACAACGCTCCATCCCGAGAAGCGCGACTATGGCCCAGGCGCGATGCCGATGACCGAAGCGGCTATCGACCCCGGCCTGTTTCGCGATCTCTATGTCGCCATCGGCGAGCCGATCGGTCAGGACGCCTGGGCGCTGCGGATCTACAACAAGGTCTATATCCGCTGGATCTGGCTGGCAGCCATCTTCATGGCTTTCGGTGGTGTGCTTGCAGCCACGGACCGGCGTTATCGCACGGTGCGCATTGGTGACAAACAAGCGCAAACACAAAAGACGGTTACCGCATGAAAGCCAAGTTCCTGATTCCACTACTGCTTTTTCTGGTCATCGCCGGTTTTCTCGGCGTCGGGCTGGTGCTCGACCCGAAAGAAGTCCCTTCCCCGCTCGTTGGCAAACCCGCGCCAGAGCTGTCACTGCCGGCACTGGACAATCCCGGGCGCATCGTCACCACCGAGGAATTTCTGGGAAAACCGTGGATGCTGAACGTCTGGGCAACCTGGTGTGTCTCCTGCCGTGCCGAACATCGGGTACTCGTCGATATGTCGAGGCATACCGACATCCCAGTCGTCGGCCTGGACTACAAGGATGATGCCGAAGCTGCCAAACAGTGGCTGCGGCAACTCGGCAACCCTTACGTGGTCACTGCTTTCGACGAAAAGGGCCGCATTGCCATCGACTGGGGCGTGTATGGCACGCCGGAAACCTATCTCATCGACAAAAAAGGCATTATTCGCTACAAACAGATCGGCCCCATCAATGTCGAAATACTCGAAACCAAAATACTCCCGCTGATCAAACAGCTGCAGGAGGAAACATGAGGCATACCATCCCCGCGCTGCTTTTGGCTGCACTGTTGGCCTGGACTGCGGCGGCCATCGCCGGTATCGAAACCCGGGCATTCGACTCACCAGAACAGGAAAAAGACTACAAGGAGCTGGTCTTCGAACTGCGCTGTCTCGTCTGCCAGAACCAGAACCTCGCCGATTCCAACGCTGATCTCGCCAAGGATCTGCGCGACGAAGTGTACAAAATGCTCAAGGAGGGCCAATCGAAACAGCAGATCATCGATTTCATGGTGGCGCGTTATGGCGAATTCGTGCTCTATCGCCCACCTGTCGACAAGGCTACCGCGCTGCTGTGGTTCGGCCCGGTGGTCATGCTGGCCATCGGCCTGCTGATCGTGATGCTGTTCATTCGCCGCCATCGCAACCGTCCTGGCGAAGACGACCCTGACGAGATTATTCCCGAGGACGATTACTGATGATCCTGTTTTCCATTCTGACCGCAGCGCTGGTATTCATCGCGCTGATCTTCCTGCTGCCCCCGTTGCTCGGTAAGGCACGCAATAACGCTGTCGAAAAAAAGGCACGCGACGCACGCAAGGCACTGAAAGATGCCGACGATGCCGACCGCAAACGCATTGCCGAAGAGTTGCTGGCTTCCATCGAAAACGAACAGGAAACCAGCAGCGCATCGGTATCGAAGGCTGGCGCCGCCATCGTCGGGCTGGCGGTACCACTACTCGCACTGGGAATGTACGCCTGGCTTGGCTCACCAACGCTCATAGACGCAGCACCCGGCAGCACCACAGCGGCAGCTTCTCACGAGGCTGGCGGCATGACCATGGCCCAGGCCATCGCCAAGCTCGAAGAGCGCTTGCAGGAAAACCCGGACAATGCCGAGGGCTGGTATATGTTGTCGCGCTCTTATGTGGCAGAGCAGCAATTCGACAAGGCCGCCAAGGCCATGGAACGGGTGCTCGCCATCGAGGGTGAGGACGATCCACATCTGCTGCTGCAATACGCCGATACGCTGGCCATGGCCAATGGCGGCCGCGTCGCCGGCAAACCCGAAACCATCATTCACAAGGCGCTGACGCTGAAACCAGACTATCCCGAAGCATTGTGGCTGGCCGGTATTGCTGAAAGTCAGAATGACCGCATCGCCAAAGCGCTCGGCTATTGGCGCAAAGCAGTTGCGCTGCTGGAAGACCAGCCCGAAGCCCAGGCCGAGCTGAAAAACCAGATTGCGCTGGCAGAAAAGAAAATGACCTCGATGGGTGGACAACCCGCAGCAGCTACCAACCTTGCTGCTGCGCCCCAAACCAAGCCAGCTCCCGTCGCAGCAAGCACCGGAGCAAGTATCAGCGTCACCGTGTCGCTCGCTGACAGCATGGCGTCCAAGGCCAACCCCAACGATGCTGTTTTCATCTATGCGCGCGCCGTGAGCGGCCCGCCAATGCCGCTGGCAGCAACACGCACCACGGTAAGCGCATTGCCCGTAACTGTCACACTGGACGACAGCCAGGCAATGATGCCGCAAATGAAGCTGTCATCATTTCCACAGGTGGTTGTCGGCGCAAGAATCTCCAAATCCGGCCAGGCCATCCCGCAGCCCGGTGACCTCGAAGGCAACAGCGGACCGCTCGATGTGAGCACAACAACAGAGACCAGCGTGACCATCGACCGGGTTCGCTGATACATTGAACAATCCGGGCGCTTGGTTGTGCTTGCACCAACCCCATGGTTGAAGGGCTTGAATACTGGTATCATTTAACAACTGGTTGCACTTGGGCATGCGAATTACTGTGCGCCTTATTTTTGCAACCAAGATCCACCACCTTATCCCTGGCGCCGGAAACGCCTGAGATCAATATGATTTGATGGGGGGAAATAATGATCCAAAAAAAACACCCACGGAACAACCATGCTTATTCTTACGCGCAAAACGGGGGAAACGCTCAGAATCGGTGACGATGTCACGTTGACGATTTTGGGTATCAAGGGAAATACCATCAGAATCGGTATTTCTGCACCTAAGGATGTCGCCGTACACCGCGAGGAAGTCTATCTTCGCATCAAGAAGGAAAACGAAGCGGCTGCCGACGAAGACGACGAGGGCAGCTGACCCTCTACGCCAAGGTTAGCTGCCGCCATCAGGATGTCCGGTCAGCGGCAGCGGCACATGCAATGCTGCGCAAATCACGCGCATCAGCTCCGCTTCTTCAGGAACCAGTTTTCCATCCATGCTCGCCGTGACCATCAAGGCTGCAATGAGCCGTTGCTTGTCCTGAATGCGCAGTTCATCCAGGGGGCCGAGCGCCTCATCGAGTACGGTTCGCCAGTCATCAGGAAAGGCACGGTCGAGAGCATTGGGCAGACCCAGCGCCTGCAAGCCCTTTTCAATTGCCGCCTCAATCTGGGCGCTATCCTGATGCCCGTGCCGCGCCAGCACGACAATCAGGGCCGCAGCCTCGCTGCGCAGAGACTTGAGCTTGCGTGTTCGCTGGTAGCTGGCGGACGGCGGATCGAGCAGATCGTCGATCATCACGCCCAGCATTTTCGCCACAGCGTATTCGAACACATCGATATGATCGTCGATGGAGATCAGCGCATCGATCAGGCCTTGCAACTGGCGCAAATCCTCCAGCGGGCGACGTTTCAACGCTGGGAAGGTCATTTCGATCAGCGGTAGCTTCTGCGTCGGCTCGATCTCGCGCAGATCCTGCCAGATATAACGCAGCTGCTCCTCACTCTCATGGCCCAGCGTCTGCGCGACGATCAACAGCTGCTCATCGCGCAAAGACTGGTTCCGATCCAGTAGCAGCGCGAGTAACACTTCCGGCGCCCATTCCACCGAATGCGCCGCATGCTGGATCGATGGACTCAGCGATGCCGACAGCAGTGCGGCCCACAACAGCTGTTGACCATCCGGATTGCCGATCTGCCCGATCCAACCAGTGGCATTGAAATCAGTGGCGGCCGACTCGGCCGGCGGTGGTGTTATGGTCTGCGCCAGCTCGGCCTTTCGCTGCTGCGCCATGCGCTGGGCGAAAGCCTCGAGATCCTGCTCGGAAAAATCGGGCTGAATACGGCGGATGCGCTCCAGTAGCGGCGGATGGGAGGCGAACAGCCGTGCGACCGAGGCTTGTTCGAACATCATGTGATTGCACTCCTCGGTATCGACCGCGAGCAGACCATGCTGACTGTCGACTGCGATCTGTTTCAGTGCCCCGGCGATGCCGTCAGGATTGCGCGTGAACTGCACCGCCGACGCATCCGCCAGAAACTCGCGCCGACGCGACACTGACGCCTTGATCCAGCGCGCCATGAACAAGCCGAGGTAGCCGATAGCGGTAATCGCCAATGCCAGCATGACAATCCCGCCGCGGCCATCATTCCTTGAGCGAAACCCGCGGTGGCGCATGACGAGCATGCGGCGGCCAATCACGGCGATCACCAGAATCCCGAACAGCACGCCGATCATACGAATATTCAAGCGCATGTCGCCATTGAGAATATGGCTGAATTCATGGGCGATCACGCCCTGGAGCTGCTCGCGATTCAGCTTTTCCAGCGTACCGCGCGTGACCGCGATCGCGGCATCAGAAGTGGTGTAGCCAGCGGCAAAGGCATTGATGCCCGATTCGCGCTCCAGCACATAGACATCCGGCACCGGCACGCCAGATGCCAGCGCCATTTCTTCGACCACATTGCGCAACCGCTGTCGCAATGGATCAGCGGTATCCGCATCGACCCGCACCCCACCCAGCTCGGTCGCGACCGCAGCGCCGCCGGAACGCAATGTCATCGTGCGATACAGGCTGGCCAGCAGAATCACACCCACGACGACAACACTGGTGCCTGCCAACGGCAAAAAGAGATCCTCGCTGGCGACCTGGCCACGCCCATCGCCCAAGCCGCCCATCGCCACCAGCAACACGATGTCGATCGCCAGCACGAACAGGATGGTTGCCACCCCGAAAGCGACGATCAGCCAGCGCGTCTGACGCCGCGCTCGGGCCTGATGTTCGAAGAAGTTCACTGCTACCTGCTCAATTGAAGCTTATCTTGGGCACCTCACGCTTGCTCACGTCTTCGATCTCCAGCAATTGCGCCGGCTGAAAGTGGAAACGATCCGCGATCAGGTTGGCCGGAAAGCTCTCACGGCGCGTGTTGTAGTCCATCACCGCGTCGTTATAGGCCTGACGCGCAAAGGCAACCTTGTTTTCGGTCGATGTCAGCTCTTCCGAAAGCTGCGCCATATTGGCACTCGCCTTCAGATCCGGATAGGACTCGGCCAGTGCAAACAGCCGCCCCAGCGCGCCACTGAGCCCCTGCTCTGCCTGTGCCAGCTGCGCCATCGTCGCCGGATCGCCCGGATTCCACTTGGCCGCATTCAAGCCTGATACCGCAGCATTGCGCGCGCTGATGACGGCCTCCAGCGTTTCGCGTTCATGCTTCATGTATCCCTTGGCGATTTCCACCAGATTCGGCACCAGGTCATGCCGTCGTGTCAGCTGCACATCGATTTGTGCAAATGCATTCTTGAACCGGTTACGACCGGAAACCAGCCCGTTATAAACAGAAATGCCATAGATCACCGCGACAACGGCAATGGCCAGAACAACCCATCCCATGATCTCACTCCTTGGCCGGCATAGCGGCAACATCGAACCCTCCCGTATTGTAGACCAGCTGCGCCACGAAGAGACGGCTTGACCGACAACCGGCAACCACCCGGGCATAAAGAGCGGGCAGACAATCGATAAAAAGCCTATAATTCCGACATATTGTGAAATATTCTTAAAACTGTTCGTAACTGTATTCGGAAAACAGCAGTGGCATACCCAGATAGGATCAGGGTACACGGAACCAACCCCCGAATACGCGTTACGCCCCAAACCGACAAGGCGGCTCGAAATGGATTCACCGACCTGTATTATTCATCTGCCCGAACGGCAGCCCGATTCCGCGATCATCTGGCTCCACGGCCTCGGCGCGGACGCACACGATCTCGAACCGATCAGCGCCGAACTGGGACTGGATACGACCCGATGCCTCTTCCCCAACGCGCCACGACGAGCGATCACCATCAACAACGGTACCGAGATGCGGGCGTGGTTCGATTTCACCTCGCTGGAGTACTCCGCCGGTGAAAACGTGGCGCATATCGCCGAGTCCATCGAGCGGGTCGAGGCGCTCATCAATGCTCAGATCGACCAGGGGATGGCGGCGGAACGCATTATCCTCGCTGGTTTCTCCCAGGGCGGGGTCATTGCGTTGATGGCCGGACTCGGCTTCGACCAACCACTCGGCGGCATTATGGCGCTATCGACCTATATCCCGGAACAGATCCCACTCGATATCGAGCAACTGATTCCGGTCATTCAGTGCCACGGCATCAATGACAGCGTCATACCCTACGAAGTCGGCCAGCAGACCAGCAAACGCCTGCACGCCGTGCTCGGCGAACTGCACGAATGGCGTACTTACCCGATGGAACACGAGGTCAGCGAACAGGAAATCAACGATCTGGCCAGTTGGGCGCAGCGATTGCTCGCTTCACCCGCACCGGGAAAAACACAGCAGAGCGTCGGCTGACCACGGGAAAATGGCGGACATCTGGTCAGAAATCGCTTCCCGCATTTCGACGGCTGCCGGCGGTGACTGGCACCAGGCGACACGCAAACCGGTAGCAGGCGGCAGCATCAACCAAAGTTTTCGCCTCAGCCATGGCGGCGATAGCTGGTTCGTCAAACTCAACCATGCCGACCGGCTGGAGATGTTCGCTGCCGAAGCAGAAGGCCTGCAAGCACTGGCAGCGGCAAAGGCGATTCGCGTACCCGAGCCGCTGGACTGGGGCAGCTGCGGCGAGCAGAGTTTTCTGATCCTCGAATACATCCCTCTCGGCGGCAGTCCCGACCCCAAGACATTTGCCACCGCGCTGGCACAGATGCACCAGCACAAACAATCGCAATATGGCTGGCACCGCGACAACACCATCGGCTCGACACCGCAGGACAATACCCTGTGTGATGACTGGGTGACGTTCTGGCGTGTCCATCGGCTGGAGTTTCAGCTGCGGCTGGCACAGCAAAATGGCGCACCAGCACGCCTTATCGACCAAGGCATGAAGCTGGCGCAACAGAGCGCAGACTTTTTCACCAGCCGGACGCCAGCAGCATCGGTGCTGCACGGTGATCTCTGGTCCGGCAACTGGGGAGCCGATGACACGGGCAAGCCCGTCATTTTCGATCCCGCCGTCTATTTTGGCGATCACGAAACCGATCTGGCGATGATGACGCTGTTCGGTCATCCCGGCAGATCATTTTTCGCGCACTACAACGCGGTTTTCCCCATTGATGACGGCTTCGAGCTGCGCAAAACGCTGTACAACCTCTACCACATTCTCAATCACTTCAACCTGTTCGGAGGCGGCTATGCCCAGCAGGCCGAGGGCATGATCCAGCAACTGCTCGCGGAGCTGTAGCGGTCTGGCTAGATTCAGGGCGAGTTAAGCGCCGCGGGCGCATGGTGTCTCCATCCCAAGCCACAGCAAGACCAGGAGGCCACCATGAAAAATAACTTCGCACTGCTCACTCCAATCCTGCTCGCCGGGCTGATGGCCCCACAGAGCGCATTCGCCGACCAGCTTCACCGTGTCGGCGCCGAAAGCTTCACCGACACCGCCAAGGTAATCAGCGTCACCCCGATCTACCGCAGCATCTCCAGCACCCGACCACAACGCGAGTGCTGGGAAGAAGAGGTCTTCTACTCAGATGATGTAGGCCACGACAATACCGCGCTCAACATGATCGTCGGTGGTGCGATCGGTGGCGCACTGGGCCAAAACATCGGCCGCCACTCGGACAGCGCCAAGATTGCCGGTGCGGTCATCGGCTCGGCAATTGGGTATGATAGAGCGCAACGCCATCGTGGCAGGCACAAGCTTCGCCGTGGTGTGGAAGAACGCTGCCAGACCGTTTACGAGCAGGTTTCCCATGAGCGCCTCGACGGCTATCGGGTCACCTACCGCTATCGCGGCCAGACGTTCACGACCATCACCGATGAAGACCCCGGCAAACGCCTGCGCCTGCGTATCACCCTCACACCCCTCGACTGAAGCGGAATGAGAACAACAGTTTCCAGCATGATATTGATGCTCGCGGTTTCGACCACCGCGCTCGGTGCCAGCCAGACAAGCGTTCTGACAGCGGCGGAAGCGGCCAGCCTGGCGCAGCGCCAGTACGGCGGCAAGGTCCTCGATATCCGCCTGCAGAAGAATGGACGTTACCGGGTGAAAATGCTCAAGGATGGGCGTATTCGCGTGATCAATATCGAACGTCACCGCCGCAAGGGAGGAGAGTGATGCGCATTCTGCTGATCGAGGACGAACCGTCGCTACAGCACCAGCTCCAGGCCGCGTTACAGGAACATGGCTTCATCACGGATGTCGCCAGCGACGGTATCGAGGGGGAGTGGATGGCGAAGGAATTCCCCGTCGATGCGGCGATCATCGACCTCGGCCTGCCGGGCAAGAGCGGCATCGAGGTCATCGAATCACTGCGTCAGCATGGTCGCGACTATCCAGTGCTGATTCTCACCGCACGCGACCACTGGCAGGACAAGGTCAACGGTCTCGAAGCTGGCGCCGACGACTATCTGGTCAAGCCCTTTCACATGGAAGAACTGCTGGCGCGTATCCGCGCATTGATCCGTCGCAGCGGTCGCTGGACCCAGGCCGATATCAGCAGCGGCCCGTTCACGCTGAACACGCAAGAACAGCAAGTCCAGCGCGATGGCAAGCCACTGTCGCTGACCGCCTATGAATACCGCCTGATCGAATACCTGATCCTCCACGCCGGCGAGGTATTGTCGAAAGCGCGCCTGACCGATCACCTCTACGCCGAGGGCGACGAGCGCGACAGCAATGTGATCGAGGTATTCATTCGCCGCCTGCGCAAGAAGATCGATCCCGACAACAGCCTGAATCCGATCGAAACGCTGCGCGGCCGCGGCTACCGCTGGGGGCTGGCGCGCTCCAGCGGCTGACCATGCTGCAACGTGCAACATCGCTGCGCACCCGCCTGCTGGCGAGCGCCACCGCCATCCTGCTGCTGTTCATTGTGCTGACCGGCCTGGCGCTGGATCGCGCCCTCGATGCCTACACCCGACACGCTGAGTTCGACCGTTTGCAAGGACTCATCTACAGCCTGCTGGGTGCCGCCGATATTGGGGCCGATGGCAACATGAACGTGGCCTTGAGCCATATTCCAGCACCCCGCCTGCAACAGCCGGATTCGGGGCTTTTTGGCGCCATTTTCCGCGCTGACGGACAGCCGGTATGGCAATCACCATCGCTACTCAGCAGCCCCGCCAACATGGCCTTCCCCGGCGTCAATCAATGGCGTTTCAGCAGCGACAAGGGGTTCTCACTCGGCTACGGGCTGGAATGGCTGGTGGGCGAGAAGCCGCAGCAAATCCAGCGCTTTACCATCGCAGTGACCGACCTTGCCAGCCCGCTACAGGCCGAAACGGCGCGACTGAGCCATCGGCTCTGGGTCTGGCTGGCGGCAATCTGCGCATTGCTGCTCGCTACGCTATTGGCGCTGATGTACTGGGGGCTGAAACCACTGCAAGCGATCCGCAGCAATCTCGACGACATCCGCAGTGGCAAGGCCAAACGCCTTGGCGTAGAAGTGCCGGACGAGATCCGCCCCCTGACCCAGAGCGTCAACGAGCTGATCGAACATCTGGAGCGGCAACAGCATCGCTTCCGCGATGCGCTGGCCGATCTTGCCCATAGCCTGAAAACGCCGCTGGCCGTGATGCGTAACACCCCGGCTGCCACTGACGACACACAGCTACGCCAGCAACTGCAACGCATCGACGAGATCATCAGCTACCAGCTCAAGCGCGCCGCATCGACCGGCAGCGCTGGCCTCACCGCCCCAATCCGCGTCAACCGCGTGCTCACTCGCCTGCAACGCGCCCTGTCGAAGGTGTACGCCGACAAAGGACTGTCATTCTCCAATCTCGTTCCTGATTCATTCCAGCTGCGCATCAGCGAGGACGACCTGATGGAGCTGACTGGCAACCTGCTCGACAATGCGGCCAAATACGGGCGCTCGCAAGTGACCACTCTGGCACAGGGTAACGCGCTGGTGATCGACGACGACGGCGACGGCTTCCCGGCCGACACGGAAGCACTGCTGCGACGTGGCCAGCGTGCCGACCGTCGCCAACCCGGCCAGGGCATTGGCTTGGCCGTGGTCGATGATATCGCCCGGGCCTGGGGCCTGAAACTGCTACTGACGAAGAACGAACAGGGTGGGGGGCGTGTAGTCATCATGCCGAATGGCGATGCGGAAGCCTATCCGGATTAAAGTGCGTTATGCGGCTGACTCTTGCTCTAGGTCCCAACCAGGAAACACCAGCACCGCCGGATGACAATGCAACGCTCTCGCCAATACCTTCGCCCTCTCAACACCCAACCGGACCCTATCGTTTTCTATTGCCGAGATAGTAGACTGGGGTATACCAGTCAATCTGGCCAGCTCATTTTGGCTCAGCCCCTGAAATTCCCTGAGAATCCTTACAGACTCACCAACTGATACTTCAATTGATTTTTTAGCCTTACGATAATCTTTCATGTTACTTCCTCCGATAGTCATGGGGCGTAACGTTTACCACTTGAACAAGAACTCGATCCTGATCAATCTTGTAGATAACGCGATATTGGAGGTTTAAGCGAGAAGAACGATGACCTTTCCACTCACCACTTAATGATTCATCTCTTAACCCCTTGATTTTTCTAAGCCCTTGTGGGCCTGAAAGATATACCACATCCTTCCACTTTTCGTACCTTTTCAGGACATCAGATGGAATAGATCCTAGCTTACGCACTACCCGCCTATGCTCGTATATCTCCCACATACCATATGAAGTATATATACCAAAAATGATATGTCAATGTTTTCTGGCACATACAACGCATTCACGATGACGCCAATCGGGATCGTCCATTCCCCGTTCCATGAAAAGTTCGGCATTCCCCGTCAACCGGGGCTGGTGCCCCAGGTCAAGGGCCACATCGAACTGCTACCACCCTGCCATCACGCTGACTGTGTGCGGGGACTGGAAGCGTTTTCGCACATCTGGGTGCTGTTCCTGTTTCACAACACGGCTGGAGATGGCTGGCGGCCAACGGTGCGCCCGCCCCGGCTTGGTGGCCGGAAGAAGGTGGGTGTGTTTGCCAGCCGCTCCAACTTCCGACCCAACCCGATTGGGCAATCGGTTGTGCGACTCGACGATATCGACCTGTCTGGCGGCAAGGTGATCCTCAACATCTCTGGTCACGATCTGCTCGACCAGACGCCGGTGCTCGATATCAAGCCATATCTGGGCTACGCCGACTGTATCGCCGATTCACGCGACGGCTATGCCCAGGCGGCACCCGCTTCACTGGAGGTGATCTTCAGTGCCGACGCACTGGCTCAGTGCCGCGAACTGGAACGCGCCGGGCGTGGCGATATGACACAGCTGCTGCGCGCACTATTGGTACAAGACCCGCGACCCGCGTTCCACAAACGCCGATATACCGACAAAACCTACGGCATGACGTTCGGCGACATCGACATCAAATTCGAGGTGAGCGGGAACACCCTGTGCGTCACTCGGGTAATTACTGAATCCGGCGACGATAAAAGGTAGTTTTTTGGTGATGAAACTCTCCTCGTCGTGGCCAAGGAGGAGTAGGATTTGGTTCTCGCCTTCACAATCTGAAACAATCGAACACGGGCCGCCCAATGGTTGCCAATGGCTGTTGCAGCATGTGGAGATGACCCCCATCCAAGCTGACAAAGGTGATGCCGTGGCAACAAGGGAATGCCAGACACTGAAGACCCTGCTGTCGTTACTCTATAAATCAGCGGCGCTGGCAGGCATCGTGACCATTGTTGTCACACTGGATGTTGCCCTTTCGCTAGCCGTGATTGTCGGTGCCTTTTCGCTCTATTACGTCTCAAGAGCCATTGTCGCCCGCCTTTGCCCAACGCATGACCGCGACGAGCATCAGGATGTAGTCCGCTCCCTGCGTCCCTCCCGCCAGCAAATCGAAGCCGCAAGCAATACCATCAGCCCGACCTACACCAATAACGTGACGCCATTGCGGCGCAACACAACCAGCAAACCCCGGGCATCAGGCCG
>CAZQXF010000006.1:0-22511 GCA_964596975.1 uncultured Thiotrichales bacterium
GGAGCAGCGTTGCTGCACTAGAGATGTGATGTTTGATGGTATCGCGGCTAATAAGCCATCGCTTCGCCACTGCCGCCACGTCGAGCGAATGGTAGATGAGCAGGTGGAAAGGTGGGCCAGCGGTGGCTTCAGGTTTTCGAGCTTTTCCCCAATAGCGTTCCATGGGCATGGAGGTGTATCCGTTCCTTTGGTGAGAAGGTGGGTCATCCTGATTGAGCACATCGGTGGGGGAGGCGGTGCTTTCGTGTCAGGTTGGTCTGCTGGAAGTATATTCTTAATGGCTTACAGAAAAATGTAACCGGGTTCCGTTTTCAGGGCGTGGAGTGGTGGTCAGTCGTCGGGCTTGTAGCCCGCAAAGCGTTCGATGACTTCGTGCATTGCTTCGTCGTTGAGGATGACGGGTTGACCGGTTTGCAGGGTTTGGCAGTAGATCTGTGCCAGCAGTTCGACTTCTTCGGCGAGTGCGAGGGCTTTTTTCAGTGTGCTTTCGAAGCACAGCAGGCCGTGGTTGGCGAGCAGGCAGGCTTTGCGGCCTTGTAGTGCTTCGAGTGCGAGGTCAGACAGTTGCTGGCTGCCGAACAGGGCGTAGGGGGCGCAGCGGATGGTGTTGCCGCCGGCCATGGCGATCATGTAGTGGACGGCGGGAATGCCTTTGTTCAGGCAGGCGAGGGTGGTGCACCAGACGGGGTGGGCGTGGATGACGGCGCCGGCTTCGCGGCGGTGCTGGTAGATGTCGCGGTGAAAGCGCCATTCGCTGGAGGGTTTGTGCTGGCCTTGCCAGCTGCCGTCCATTGCAACCTTTACCATGTCGTCAGGGCTGCATTCGTTGAAGGGCAGTGCCGAGGGTGTGATCAGGAAGCCGTCGCCTTCACGCACGCTGATGTTGCCGGAGGAGCCGCGGTTGAGGCCGCTGTCGAGGGTCTTGAGCGCGGTGTCGAGCAGTTCCTGGCGTTTGTCGTTACTTCCCTTCATTGCTGGCGTATTCGGGGTATAGCGCCGCCAGCGCGGCCGGGGTGGCGGCGCATGCGCCGCGTTCCATGATCAGCCCGGTGACGAGCCGCGCGGGGGTGACATCGAACGCCGGGTTGCGGGCCGGGCTGCCATCGGGTGGTAGCTGGACGCTGCTGATGTCGCCATTTTCCAGTTTGCCCTGGATATGGGTGACTTCGCGGGCATCACGCTCCTCGATCGGGATATCGCGCAGGCCGTCGCTGATCGTCCAGTCGATGGTGCTGCCGGGTAAGGCGACGTAGAACGGGATGCCGTTGTCGCTGGCGGCCAATGCTTTGAGATAGGTGCCGATCTTGTTGCAGACATCGCCAGCCGCCGTGGTGCGGTCGCTGCCGACGATGCACAGATCGACCTCGCCGTGCTGCATCAGGTGGCCGCCGGCGTTATCGACGATGACGTGGTGCGGCACGCCGTGGGCCTTGAGTTCCCATGCGGTGCCCCAGTCGACGGTGGCGAGCCAGCCGGCATTGCAGTGGGTGAGGATGTTGATTGGGCGTTGCAGCGCCTGCCACAGCGTTTCGATGATCGTCTTGCCGTGGTCACCGATCTGGCTGTTGGTGGCGACATCAGCATCGCAGATCTCGCTGGCGGCGGTTTGGGCGGCTTCGGTGCGTTGGTGTTGTGGCAGGGGGCCGAGCCGGGCAAGCATGGTATCGATCGCCCAACGCAGATTGACGGCGGTGGGGCGTGTCGCCAGCAATTTTTCGGCGGCCTGTTGGAGCGAGGTGTCGGAGCTGTCCTCGCGCATGGCCAGCGCCATACCCCAGGCGGCGGTCGCGCCGATCAGCGGTGCGCCGCGCACCCACATGTCGCGGATGGCAAGCGCTGCGTCGTCTGCAGTATGCAGAATCCGAGTCTTGAACTCATGGGGCAGCCGGGTCTGGTCGATGATCGACACATCGTCTTTGTCGTCGAGCCAGATGGAGCGGTAGTGTTGACCGTCGATTTTCATGGTGGGGATGTTCGGCTTTTGCGGTTGTTGCCGGCAGCAATATTTTTCAGCGTGTCGGGGTCGTCGATGCGGATTTTATGGTGTTGTTCGCTGATCAGCCCGCGCTTGCGCCAGTCGGCCAGAAAGCGGCTGATGGTTTCCACGGTCAGGCCGAGAATTTCGCCCAGTTCTCCTCGGGTCAGCGGCAGGTCGACCCAGCTGCCCGGCGGTGCATCGGCGCACCACTCCAGCAGCAGCGAGGCGAGTTTCTCCGTGCCCTTGCGGGTGCTGAGGTCGAGCATGCGGCTTTCGGCCCGGCGCAGGCTGGTCACCCAGCGTTGCAGTATGGCGGTATCAACATCGCGATCGTTGCGGCGCAACCGCTCCAGATCCGCCTCCGGCAACTGGCATAGTTCGCAGTCAGAGACGGCAATGGCGCTCTGGGTGTAGCGTGATTCGAGAAAGCTGTCCCACCCCAGCAGGGCGCCGGCGGTTTCAAGGTAGAGAATATGCGAGCGTCCGTCAGCCAGTGATTTGGTGACCTTGACGATGCCGCTGCGCACGGTGAACAGGGTGTTGGCCTTGTCGCCTTGCAGATAGATCGCTTCGCCAGCCTTGTAGCGGGTGACAAGTGGGCGAAACGGGATATTGTCGAGGCGCGTCGGTTTCAGGTTGGCAAAGATGCTGAGATGGCGGATCGCACAGCTTGCGCATTGACCCGTTCCGACTAGTTTCGACATTGTGGTTTAACTCGAACACAGGAGACGTTGGGCCTCCCGGTATTTTGCCGCGGTCTTGCGGATGACTTCCTCGGGTAATTCTGGGCCGGGTGGCGTTTTGTCCCAGTCGAGCGTTTCGAGATAGTCGCGAACATATTGCTTGTCGAACGAAGGGGGGGATGTGCCGGGTTGCCAGGTCTCTGCTGGCCAGAAGCGGGAGGAGTCCGGCGTCAGCACTTCGTCGATCAGGTGCAGCGTACCGGCCTCGTCGAGCCCGAACTCGAACTTGGTGTCGGCGATGATGATGCCGCGCTGGCGCGCATGTTCGGCAGCCATGTTGTAGATCTCCAGGCTGATATCGCGTACCTGCCTGGCAAGCGCTTCGCCGAGCAGTTCCACCGTTTGCTCGAAGCTGATGTTTTCGTCGTGATCGCCCACTGCGGCCTTGGTGGACGGGGTGAACAGCGGTTCGGGCAGCTTGTCGGCCATTTGCAGGCCGGGTGGCAGCGCGATACCGCAGACCTTGCCACTGGCCTGATAGTCTTTCCAGCCGGAGCCGATCAGATAACCGCGCACGATGGCTTCGACCGGAAGTGGTTTCAAGCGTTTGGCGACGATGCTGCGTTTCTCCAGGCCACGCCGTTCGTTGGGGTCGGGCAGAGCCTGTTCGAGCGTCATCTCCGTCAACTGGTTGGGGATGATGTCGGCTGTCTTGTCGAACCAGAACAGTGATACCTGGGTCAGTACCTCACCCTTGCCGGGAATGGTTGATGGTAGTACCACATCGAAAGCGGATATCCGGTCGGAAGTGACAAGCAGCAGGTGATCGTCATCGACGGCATAGATTTCCCGTACCTTGCCCTGGCTGATCAGCGGCAAGCTGGTGATGCTGGTGTCGTGTTGGTCTGTTATTGGCATGGCGTGATCATACCTTTGCTGTGAGGGGGGTGTCACATTTGCGGCAGCGAACGATATTGGTTGTGCATGGGGCGGAGGGCTGAATCCGGGGCGGCTGGCATGAAAACTGAAGACTCGTGCTTGGCATCGGTCGGGGATACGGGTATAAAGGTCGGTTTTTCGACGGGCTGGTGTATCCAAGATGACTGATATCCGGGTTGGCGTGGTGATGGGCAGCGATAGCGACTGGCCGATCATGAAACATGCCGTGGAAACGCTTGAGCAATTTGGCGTTGGCTGTGAGTTCAAGGTGGTTTCTGCGCATCGAACGCCAGATGAGATGTTCACCTATGCTGAGACTGCGGCAGCGCGTGGCCTGCGCTGCATCGTTGCCGGTGCAGGCGGCGCGGCGCATCTGCCAGGTATGCTGGCGGCCAAAACGATTGTGCCGGTGCTTGGTGTGCCGGTGCCGTCACGTCATCTGAGCGGTCAGGATTCGTTGTACAGCATTGTGCAAATGCCCAAGGGCGTGCCGGTGGCGACGTTCGCCATTGGTGAGTCCGGGGCGATCAATGCGGCGTTGTTTGCCGTAGCCATGCTGGCGCGTGAAGATGCAGATCTCGATAGCAAACTCCAGGCGTTTCGTGCCGAACAGCAGCAAAAGGCGCTGGCGATGACACTACCTCCCGCTGGCTCATGATCCTGCCGGGCGCGACCATTGGCATGCTCGGGGGCGGCCAGCTCGGTCGCATGTTCACGATGGCAGCCCGCAGCATGGGTTATCGGGTGGTCGTGCTCGATCCCGACCCTTCCAGCCCGGCCGGCAGCCTTGCCAATCAACATATCTGTGCGCGCTATACCGATGCCGAGGCATTGGCGCAGATGGCCTCGCTGTGCGAAGTCGTCACCACCGAGTTTGAAAATATTCCGGCCGAGGCGTTGCGCCAGTTGGCGACCAAGACCACCGTGTACCCATCCGCCGATGCGGTAGAAAAGACACAGAATCGCATTCGCGAAAAACGATTCATCCGCGATACCGGCTTGAAAACTGCCGAGTTCGCGGTCATCGAGAGCCCATCGGATATCGATACGCTGGCGTCATCTGGATTTCATTTCCCCGCCATCATGAAGATTGCCGAATTTGGCTATGACGGTAAGGGTCAGGTGGTCGTTCACTCGATCGATGAGACTCGTGAGGCATTTGCGACGCTGGAGCAGGCGCCGTGCGTGCTGGAGCAGCGCGTCGATCTGGCGCTGGAAGTCTCGGTGGTGCTGGCCAGGGCCGTGGATGGCACTGTCAGCTGTTTTCCGGTGGCGGAGAATGAGCATCGCAATGGCATTTTGCATCGCTCGGTGGTACCGGCCGTGGCGACGGCAGCAATGCAGACCGTGGCGCAGGAGCAGGCCATCCAGCTGGCCGAGGCGCTGGACTATTGTGGCGTGATGGCGGTTGAGTTCTTCATCGATCAGGCCGGTGAGTTGCTGGTGAACGAGATTGCGCCGCGCACCCATAACAGTGGTCACTATTCGCTGGATGCCTGTGTGACTTCGCAGTTCGAGCAGCAGCTTCGGGCGATCTGTGGCTTGCCGCTGGGTGCGACCACGCTGCTCTCGCCGGTGGTCATGGTCAATCTGCTGGGCGATCTCTGGCAGGATCACGACCCCGACTGGGTCAGCCTGTTGGCTGATCCGGCGGTCAAGTTGCATCTCTACGGTAAAGCCGAGCCGCGACCCGGTCGCAAAATGGGGCATTTCTGCTGGCTGGGGGAAGACGCTGCGCGGCTGCGGGATCAGGCCGAGCAAGCGTTTCAGGCACTCGCTTGATGGATACCGCGGAGTATCTCACCAGCCTGCGTAAGGATATCGAGTTCGATGCCGTGCTCGCGGGTGAGCCGCTGAGTTTCTGCACGACCTGGGGGCTGTTCTCGCCGCGCGAAATCGACGAAGGCACCAGGCTGCTTGCGGACTATATCGACGTTGCGACTGATAATGACTGTCTCGATCTGGGCTGCGGCTATGGGCCGATCGGGATGTTTCTGGCAAGAAAGGCGCCACAAGGGCAAACGCTGCTGGTGGACAAGGATTTTGTCGCTGTCGACTATGCCAACCGAAATATCGCGCGCAACAAGATTGACAATGCCAGGGCAATCCTTAGTAACGGCTTCGATCAGCTGCCGGAAGATGCCCGATTCGATGTGATTGTGTCGAACATCCCGGCGAAGGTGGGCAAGGAGCTGCTGACGTTGTGGCTGCACGAAGGGCTTCGTCGCCTGCATCCCGGTGGACGTTTTTATGTCGTGACAATCAACGGTTTACGGCAATTCATGAAGCGAAATCTGACGCAAGTTTTCGGCAATTACAAAAAGCTGAAACAGGGGAAGACCTATACCGTCGCAGTTGCCATAAAGGATGTTGACTGAACCGAAACTGAACCCCGCCGGGCAATATGACCGTTCTGGAACGGCGTCCTCACGGTGGGGAAAAAGAGGTTTGCAACTGGCATTTGGTTTTGATAGAAAAGCCTTTATAAGTATTCGATCCGGGCGCGAAGTCTGCGCTTGTGCCAAAGGTGTTCGATCCGGCGCATTCGACGTGTCGACCGGTATTTTTTTCCTACCATACTCTTTGGAGAGTTGAGCAATGAAAATCTCGAAAATCGTATTGGCAATGGCGCTTGCGTTGTCCTCTACTGTCACCCTGGCTGCGGGCGATGCGGCAGCCGGCAAGGCCAAATATGCCATGTGTCAGGGCTGTCATGGCCCTAATGGCATCGCCCCGGCACCGACCTATCCCAATCTGGCCGGCAAGGATGCGGCATTCGTCAAGGAGCAGTTGATCGCGTTCAAGAGCGGCAAGCGTGACAATCCGACGATGAAAGCCATGACAGCTGGGCTGACTGACGCTGATATCGAAAATCTGGCAGCGTTTATCGCCACGCTCAAACCCTGAGCGCAGTGCTGTAGCATGACGACAGAAAGCCCGCGTACCCCGCGGGCTTTTTTATGGGCCGGGTTAGATGGCGAGGTAGCGACCGGCGGCCGTCGAGACAACGATCACCATGCCGAGGGTCAGATTGGTCACTACCAGTTTGCGGATGGTGTTCAGCGCCTTGCCTGCTGCTGGCCACGACTGTGCGGCAACCTGCTTTTGCAGCTGGCGGTAGGGAATGAAGAAGATATAGATGTAGATGCCCGCCATGATCAGGCCCAGCGTCAACATCAAGTGTACATGGACAGGCGCGCCCTTCATGCCGCCAAACCACTGAAACAGCAGAATGAAGCCGGTCACCAGCAGGGCGATGACGCTGATCCATACCCAGCGGAAGAAGTGTTGAAAAACAGTGGCGAACAGGGGGAGCCGTTGTGGTGGCTCAAGCGTTGTCAGTGCGGCGGGGCGCAGTGCCATATGGGCAAAGAACATGCCGCCAATCCAGATGATGGCTGCGACCTGATGGATAGGCATGAGATAGTACATTGGACGTATTCCAGATATGTAGTGTCGCTTAGTGTACCGCAACAACCCCGCGGGATTGTTGTCTAACTGAGGACTGATCGGTGTTTCGTGTGGGGTGTTGTTGCCTATACTCGGCTCGCTGCCGTTGGACTGTGGTCGCGCCGGCTGTGTCACTCGTTGAATCCGAAATCGGAATGGTATCGTGTTGGGAATAATCAAGGCGCTGGTCTTTATCCTGCTTTGCGTGGTGCTGGCGCTTGCCGTCATGCGCCTGATCGACAAGGAAGAGGACATGCGGCCGCACGCTTTTGCGTGGGCGGCCTTCACTGTGGTGGCGTTTGTCTTCCAGTCGTTCTACGTCATTATCCCGTTTCTGCTACTGCTGAAGATCATCTACCTGAAGAACGATGTAGAAAAGAATATAGCCGCCTATCTCGTTCTTTTTACAGCATTTCCTTACACCTATGTGTTTCCGCTGGTCTCCGGCATCAACCTGCTCGACTTCCGCATGCAGGGTGCAATGGCGCTGATCTTCTTCCTGCCGCTGGTGTTCAAGATCCTGGTGGAAGAGGAGTTCAAGATCCGCAAGATTGACTATGCCTTTGTTGCAATCATTCTTGTGTTTGCCGCGGGTAATTTCCGTCCCAGCTACGAATTCGAGTTCACGGTTCCGCAGGCGATTCGCGATACCTTTGCGCTCTTTACCGATGTTTTCCTGCCCTATTTTGTGATCAGCCGGGGCATACGCAATTGGGACACGTTCTACCGTGTCATGGTCGCCATGGTGTTCGGCGGCTTTATCGTGACCTTTTTCAGTTACATGGAAGTCTTGCTGGAATGGAAACCGCATGTCGATGTTGCTCTGGCCATGGGCATTCTGCCGCCGGGTGAGGCGTTCTATGAATGGCGTGGCGGGTTCCTGCGGGCGGCAGCGACATTGACAGGGCCGATCACGCTGGGCTTCTATTTGACGGCGCATCTGGCGATGTTTCTCGCCATAGCAAAAATCAACCGCCTGTCATGGGTTATCCGGATTCTATTGGTGTTGCTGGTGCTGCCGGCGGTGTACTGGACCGGTTCGCGTGGCGCCTTGATCGGTGTCATTGTGCTGTTTCTGGCCTATGCCGTTTTTGGCATGCGGCCCCAGGTTCGGCGCATGCTATTCATTCCACTGTTTCTTGTGGGATTGGTGTCGGTCTTTGCCTATGAATCGTTCAAGCCACCGGCCGCCGAGCATGTGTCGTTCAAACAAGTCGATACCCATGGCACATTCGAGTATCGCGCGCTGCTTCTGAAAACCTCGCTGGAGGTCATTCCTGACCACCTGTGGTTTGGCACCGGGCTCTACAAGCGTGATCCGCGCATGCAGAAGCTGGTGCAGGGGATGGGTATTATCGATATGGTCAATGGCTATGTGCATCTCGCGATCGAGTGGGGATTGGTGGGGCTGTTGCTGTTTCTATACATCCTGTTCCGGGGATATTTCTATCTTGTCAGGAATATATCGACGGATGATGACGACGATATCGATACATATGACCTCGATGATGACGAGCCGCCCCCTCGATACAGCATGCCGAGGGCGTTTTCCCAGGCACTGGCCGCCTTGCTGATGTCGCTGAGTCTGCAGTTTGCATTTACCAGTTATCACAGCACCATCATTCTGCTGATCTGGATGACGCTGGCGTTGGCGCGTGCTGTGCGCAACATCACTTATGTCGAAGAGGTCGAGCTGGAAGAAAAGGATGCCGAAATGGCCAATAGTTATGCATGATCTAGCCCGAATTTCTCACCGTTTATCTACTGCGGCCGCCCAATGCGGTGCGCTGGCTGGCGTTCATTCGGTCGGGCTGGTCTGTCACGATATGGATGAATCCCGATGAGTAAGAATGGTTCAGTACTCAGCAAAAGCTTGCTGGTCATCGTGTTCAATATATCCGGCATGGGCATCCGTTTTTTGTCGAACCTGGTGCTGGCTTGGTTGCTGGTGCCCGAGATGTTTGGTGTCGCAGCGATTATCACCACGGTGATCATCGGCATGATGATGCTGTCGGATGTCGGCATTTACGACAGTGTGATTCGCAACGACAAGGGTGAGCAAAAGGATTTCTGCTCGACCGCGTGGTACATGCAGATTGGGCGGGGAGTCGTACTCTATCTGCTCATTTTGATAATTGCGCCACTGCTGGCCGACTTCTATGAAGTACCCGAGCTGACCTCTTACCTCTATGTTGCCGGTCTGGCGCTGGTGCTCTTCAGTTTCAAGTCGATCTACATGTCGGTGCTGCAGCGCCGCATGGATGTGCTGCCTGAATTGAAACTGGAGTTTATCGCTCAGGTCGTAACGGCATCGGCAACGGTCGGGATTGCCTGGCTGACGGGAAGTATCTGGGCACTGGTGTTCTCCCATGTGATCAATGGTGCAACGCTGGCGCTGGTCAGCCACTTCTTTACCCCCCGGTCGTTTTATCGCTTTGCTTTTGTGAAGGATTATTTTTGGGAGATTGTCCACTTTGGCAAGTGGATCTACTTCGGCACGCTGGCTACCTTCATGATCGAGCATATCGACAAGCTGATTCTTGGCAAGATTGGCAGCCTCAGCGAACTCGGTGTCTACCAGATCGGTTTTACCTTCGCCGCGATTTTCTACAGTATTTCGGGAATATTGATGGGGCGCCTGGTTTACCCGGCGTTGGCCGAAGCGTCGCGGGAGAGCGAACGGAGTTTTCACAATATCATGACCGACCTGAAAAAAGTGTTGCTGCCGCTGATTGCTGCGATGCTGATTTTTTCCTGGTTGGCGGCGCCCTACTTCTTTACCTATCTCTACCCGGCGGCATACCACGATGCCGGCTGGATTTCGCAGTATATGGTCATGATGATCTGGTTCATGGTGTTGAGCGATTTTCATAGTGCGGTCTTTATTGCACACAATGAACCCAAAATTACCGCCATTGTTTCACTCGCTGTGGTCGCACTTCGAGTGATGTTCAGCCTGGTTGGCTACACGTTGTTCGAGCTGCCCGGGTTTATTCTCGGTATGGCGGTTGGATCTGCTTTTGGCTATGTCACGTACAAATATCTGTTGAAAAAGCGCCAAGGCTATAGCAACTACTATGAGCTGTTGTTGTTTGTCGTCGGAATTTGTTTTATTGCGTTGTTCTCCGTCGGTCGTGAAGTGCTTGCCAGCACCGAAACTGCGCGCATCGTTTTCTCAGCGGTGTCGGTGTGCGTGCTGGGCCTGGGATTGCTGATCTACTACAAGCTGGTATTGAGTCGCGACAACCTCGCCTTTGCCTGACCCGATGATTTTCCTCTTGTTTCGGAATCCCATGTTTATATCCCTGAAAACTTTTGCACTTTGCCTGTTTTTGGTCGTCTCGCTTCCTGCCTGTTCATCCGAGGCCGATGTTGGCAAGCCGTTCGATTTTTCCAGTGTATCGAAGGCATGGAAGCAGCATGCGGATAAAATCGCAGCCAATAGCCATTCGCCGGTTGGAATCAACGTCAACAGTCCGGTGGACTGGACCACGAGCTACCCCTTTGTCGATATCTTCAGGGTGTCCCGGCCATTTTTTGCTGAGGATGGGGCCGAGGTTGCATTCGACAAGGATGGATGGATCAGTCACTTCAATAATCGTGGCTCCGTCTCTAGCCCGATGTTCTGGGACATCCCGGTGCATATGATGCCGCGCGGTGATTATGTCGTTCGCTGGGATGGCGAGGGGAAAATGCAATACGACTGCGCCAAGATCAGACGCCAGGAAAAGAACCGGGCAGTGATTCATCTGGGCGGCAGTGGTTGTGGTCTCTATCTGAAGATCAAGTCATCAAATGATAAAAACCCGATTCGAAACATCCGGATCACGATGCCCGGTGGTATTTGCGAAGGAAACCCTTTCCAGCAGGTTGCGGGAGCGGATGACTGCGGTGGACGCAAGTATCTGTCGTTCGAGGATCACGCCAAGGAAATTGTGTTCAATCCCGCATTTCTCAGTTTCCTCAAGGATTTCTCGGTATTGCGCTTTATGGATGCCGGTGATACCAACGGTTCTGAAATCGTCAGCTGGGATCAACGGCCGACATTGAGTGAGCAAACCTGGCAGGATCGTGGATTCCCGGTAGAGATCATCGTCAAACTTGGGAATATATTGCAGCGGGATATCTGGGTGACTTTGCCGCATAAGGCTGATGATGATTTCGTGCGCCGCTATGCCGAGTATGTAAAGACCCATCTCGATCAAAATCTGAAAGTATTTATCGAATACTCGAATGAGGTGTGGAATGGCATGTTCGCGCAGAATCGTTATGCGCGCGAACAGGGTGCAGCGAGAAAGCTCGACGACAATATCTATCATGCCGGTTGGCGCTACTACTCCGAACGCTCCGTCGAGATTTTCCGTATTTGGGAGCAGGTGTTTGGCGGTGCCGATCGGCTGGTGCGCGTCATGGGCAGTCAGGCTGCCGATCCGTGGATGAGCAATTTGCTGCTTTCTCACAAGGATGCCTGGAAGCATGTCGATGCACTGGCCGTGGCGGCCTATTTCGGTATCAATATGGATCAGGAAGGTGCCCCTGAGCTGCGCAGTCTTTCGGTTCCCCAGTTATTTGACTTCGTACACAAGGTTGAAATGCCACGTCTGCTGGTGGCGCTGAAAAAGAACCGAGAAGCCGCCGAAAAATATGATATTCCACTGATCGCCTATGAGGGTGGTCAACACCTCGTCGGTGTGGGCGAGGATGTCAACGATCCAAAAATACAAGCGCTGTTTACTGATGCCAACCGCGATCCAGGCATGAAACAGCTGTACACCGAGCTATATCGCGGCTGGAAACATATTGGTGGCACGCTATTCGTCCACTATGCTGCGCCGAGCCTCTATTCGAAATGGGGCAGTTGGGGTATCAAGGAATATCTCTACGAGCCACGTAGCGAAGCGCCAAAATATGATGCGACGTTGGAGTTCATCGAGAAAAACCCGCGGTGGTGGTGACTCGCTATCGAATGTGCAATTCCACCCGCCGGTTTTTCTGCCTGCCTTCTTCCGTACTGTTGTCCGCAATGGGGTCGTCGCTGCCATAACCGGCCGCCGTCAGGCGGCGGGCGTCGATGCCGTGCTTGACCAGGTAGATCATGACGGCCTCGGCGCGGCGTCGCGACAGAATCCGGTTGTAAAGCGGGTCGCCGCGGTCGTCGGTGTAGCCTGCGATTTCAAGCCGGATGCCCGGGCTCTTGGTTAGGCTGGCAACAACATTGTCGAGCACTGTTTCCGATCCTTCCATCAACTGATCAGAATTTGATGCAAAGTTGACGCCGTCGAGAATAATGGTTGTCGATGGCTGCTCAGTTGCAGCGCGTGTTGGAGGGGGTTCGGCGGCTGCCTTCGCCGGGCTGGTCGGGGGCGGTGGTGTCGCCTTGGCGCTGTTTTGAGGGGCTGATGCTTCGCGGTTTTCTGTTGGGGTTGACGTGCTGCTGTCCGTGATTGCTGCGCTACCAGTGTCGGGTTTGGGTGGTGTGGTGTCCTCGGTTGTTGCCGATGTTACCGATGGCGGCACTGGTCGATCATTGTCGGATGTCGCCGTATCTATGGTGTTGTCGACAGCGTTGTCGGTCGTGTCTGCCCCAGCTTCTGCCTGGGGCTCGGCTGCCGTGGCTGGTGGTGTTGCCGGTGCTATCGACGCTGGCGTTTCAGTCGTGATCACTGCTTCTGGTGTCTCATCGGCTATTGCTGCTGGCGATTGCGTGCTGTCTTGCGGGGTTTCGATTGCTGTGCTGATGGCTGGTGCCGGGGCAGGTGTTGGGATGATCGCCTGCGCTTTCTCTGGAGGCTGGTCGATTGGTCGGGGCGTCGGGCGCGAGCACTGTGGCAATGACCAGACCAGTATCAGGATGATCAACAGGATAGACAGGAACAACAGTAGCTTGCGCAGCATGGGACTCTCCGGGTTGCTTGGTTTCCGGATTGTAGACGCAGAACGCGTGAATTAGAAAGTTATCAGCTATCAGTCGTTATTGATGCGGTGTGATGCTTGCAGTAGCTGTTGATACTTGCTGGTGATGTCGTCGGTCAGTTGCTCCCATTGGAACTGCCAGCTCCAGTTTTTCTCCATAGTGCCGGGAAGATTCATTCTCGCCTCGTGGCCGAGGCCGAGCACGTCTTGCATGGGAATGATGGCGAGGAAGGCGATGGAGTGGAGAACGCTGCTGACCATCGCATCGAGTATCGAGTCGTCTTCTCCGATGCCCAGTTTGTAGCGGATAAAGGCCTGGGCCTCCGGATGCAGACTCTCGAACCAGCCGATGACGGTATCGTTGTCGTGCGTGCCGGTATAGGCGACGGTGTTTTCGGCGTAGTTGTAGGGCAGGTGGGGATTATCGTCCTTGCCATCGAAGCCGAACTGGAGCACACGCATGCAGGGCAGGCGGTATTTTTCCCGTAGCTCGTCCACTTCTTTGGTAATGTAGCCTAAGTCTTCGGCCACCAGCGGCAGATCACCGAGACGGCTGCGCAGCGTTTGCAGCAGGGCATCGCCGGGGGATTTCTCCCAGTGGCCTGCGCTGGCAAGGTCGGCGTCGCCGGGGATGGCCCAGTAAGCCTCCAGGCCGCGGAAATGATCAATGCGTATCAGGTCGAACAGGTCAAGCTGGCGCTGGATTCGCTCGACCCACCAGTTGAAACCGTCGTGTTCGAGGGCTGGCCAGTTATAGACCGGGTTGCCCCAGCGCTGGCCATCTTCAGTGAACATGTCGGGTGGTGCACCTGCGGCGACAGTGACCCGCCCGTTTTCATCAAGCGCGAAAAAGCGTCGGTTGGCCCAGGTATCGGCGCTGTCGTGGGAGACGTAGAGCGGCAGATCGCCGAACAGCTCGATGCCTTTGTCGTTGGCGTACTGTTTCAAGGCCTGCCATTGACGATCGAACAGGTACTGCTGGATGACAATGTTGCGTTGCTGCTGACGGTACTGGCTGACGATCTTTCTGACCGCAACGGGATCGCGTCCGCGCAGTGCCTCGGGCCACTCCCACCAGGGCTTGTTCTGCTGGGCATGGCGGATGGTCATGAACTGTGCATAGTCCTGTAGCCACACCTTGTTGCGCTCAAGAAAGTCGTTGGCACCCGGCAGCTCGGAGAAAGAGGCGTCGAGAAACTGACTGAGCGTTTTTTCAAGCGCTGCGATCGAGTCCTTGCCGGTCAGCTTCAGGGCTTCACCAAACCATGACTCGTTGAGGGCTTCATCTTCCCGCAGCGAGGCAATATCGATAAAAGCGGGTGAGCCGGCAAAGGCCGACAGTGCCAGATAGGGGGAGCCGTCGTCGTGTGTCGGCCCCAGCGGCAAGATTTGCCATACAGCAAAACCGGTTTCGGCGAGCCAGTCGATGAATCTTCGCGCATTGCTGTCGAATTTCCCCGGCCCGCTGTCGTTGGGCAGTGAGGTAACATGCAACAGAACGCCAGCTCTTCTCTTCAGCGACTGGGAGATCACGGTTCTTCCTTATGTAAGTGATGGGCTGCGGCAGATGAATGCCATGGTCGCAGCACCGCTGTCATTAACTGCCTCGGCGCATCACGCCGCCAGCTTCGGCTTCTTCCAGGTTTCCGGTGTTCCCCTTGCTCAGCGGAATATCCAGCGAAGCCGGTGGCTCTTGTTCAATCAAACGATAGAGGTTTTTCAGGTTGCGGCGATAAAGGCGGTCGAAGTCGGCAACCGATACGCTCGGGTTGTAGTCGCCAAACCACCAGAACCAGTCTGATCCCTCACAAACGGCAAGCTGCTCCAGCAGATCGCGGTCTTCGGCCTTGTCGGGGTGTCTGCGCAGATAGTCGTCGACGGCTTGCTTGGCTTCACACAGCAGATCCCAGGCGATGTTTTTGTCAGGGTCGCCGATCCAGGTTGAAAAACTGCCATAGACCCAGCTGCCGGGCACGATGGCGGGAAGCTCCCGAACCCGGGGCGCTGCCTGGAGGTGTTCCGAGTAGGTTGTGAGGTTGATTGCAGGGTCTTCTGCCAGGCGCCGGTACAAAGCGTCAAGGAAATGGTATCCATTCTCCGGATAGTATTCCCAGGCGTTCTCGCCATCGAGAATGATCGAGACGACGCTCTGCTCACTGTCGCCGCAGTGGTCACGGATATTGTGCAGGTGGTGGAGCAGGTCGGAGACGGCATCCTCGGCATGCCATTTTGAATAGGTGAATCCAATCAGGTCGGAAAGCCCGTCATCGCGGAAGAACAGCCGCGTCTGCTCGTCAGCGTGGGAAAAGCAGCTATGGCGGCACTCCCGGAGTAGTTCATCGGTGTGGTCACGAAAGCAGTTGTGCAATACGTTATCGCCGGATGCTGCCCAGCTGAAGCCGTGTTCTGACATCAACTGCACTGTTGTTGCGGAGATGCCGCCTTCAGAGGGCCAGTACCCCTGTGGGGTGGTGCCGAAGTACTTTTCGAACACCTGTAGCCCCTTGCGCAGATGCCAGCTCGCGCGTGACGCGCCACCGGGATAGCTGTCATGGCTGGGCAGTGGTGCATCTGGCAATACATCCCGGGTGGATTTGAAATCAACCAGCAATGGCGAGAGCGGGTGGCTGTAGGGCGACATGCACAGTTCAATCCGGCCTTCCCGTGCCAGCTGCCGGTAACGTGGAATAATGCTGCGGACTTGTTCGCCAATGACACGTAGCAGGTTTTCCCGGTCTTCATCGGTGTAGCCGCTGTTTTTCTGGATCAGCTGGTGAATGATCAGGTTATCGCGTTTGACGCTCTCGCCCATCCACGCCAAGTGATACCAGACAGTCAGGTCGATGAAGAACTGGCGGTACAGATAATCGAGCGTCCCTGCCGTGAGATGACTGCGGGCGGTGTTCGCCAGTGCCGAGTAGGCGGGATAGCGCCGGATCAGGTGTTCTTCGTTGGCCTTGAGGCAGGCGTGAACAAGCCATTCCCGTTCGACCACATCGCTGCGATAGGCGGTGTCATCGACCAGATATTGCAGCAGCTTGTCTCGAATAGGGTGCCGGGTCGTCAGATAGGTGTCGATCTGGCTGCCATAGTCGTCTAGCTGTTCGAGCAGTATTGGCGCGAAATTGACCACGGCGCGCGCACCTTCGTGACGCTCCAGATGCGCAGCCATGTCGACATAGTCCTTGATCGCATGCAGGTAGGTCCATGGCAGATGGTAGTCGCCCGTGGAAAGGTCCCGATATTCCGGCTGATGCATGTGCCACATCAGCACCACGTTGAGTGGGGGCTTTTGAGTCGCTTGCATGTTGGTATCCCTGTCGTCCTGCTGCATGCAGCTACCTGTCTGTACTAATCCTGGCTGGATTCGTAGAACATCACAGCGATCTGTCGATTGCAAGAAGCAGGCGACGGAATACGGAGACAATGCACATTGTCTCCGCGACGGTGTACTGCTCGCTCATGGGCGTGCCGCGCCCTCGCATCTGCTGACAACTTCGTGCTAGATGATGCGGTGCAGTTCCTGCCCCAGCATTTCAGGTGTGACCAGGGTGATGCCTGCGCGGGTGACGCGAAAGCGGCGCCGGTCTTCGGCTGGATTTTCGCCGATGATGGTGTCGTTGGGGATGATGCAGCCGCGATCGATGACGGCCTTGCTGATCCGGCAATTGGCGCCAATGCGCACATCGGGCAGGATGACGGAGTCTTCCACCATGCTGTGTTCATCGACGAATACATGCGAGAACAGCAACGAGTGGCGAACTGTGGCACCCGAGACGATACAGCCGCCCGATACCATCGAGTCGATGGCGACGCCACGGCGATCATCCTCATCGAAAATGAATTTTGCCGGCGGTGCCTGGGTCTGGTAAGTCCAGATCGGCCAGTCTTCGTCGTAGAGATTGAGTTCGGGCTCGATGCCGATCAGCTCCAGATTGGCCTTCCAAAAGGAATCGATGGTACCGACATCCCGCCAGTAACTCTGTTTTTCAGATTTTGGGTCAATGGAGGAATACGCAAAGGTGCGGTACTCCTTGACCGCCCGCGGGATGATGTTCTTGCCAAAGTCGTGATCGGAGAAAAGGTCCTGATGGTCGCGGATGACCTGGTCAAACAGAAACTCGGCGTTGAATACATAAAACCCCATCGAGACCAGAGAGGTATCTGGACGGCCCGGAAGGGTGTCGGGCTCTTCGGGTTTTTCGTTGAAATCGACAATGCGGTTGTTCTCGTCCACGCTCATGACGCCGAATTCGGTGGCGTCTCCCACAGGCACTTCGTGGCAGCCAATGGTCAGGTCGGCATTGTTCTCGACGTGTTCGGCCAGCATCGGGCCGTAGTCCATCTTGTAGATGTGGTCGCCGGCCAGGATCAATACATGTTTCGGTCGCTGGCTGCGGATGATGTCCAGGTTCTGGAAAACCGCGTCAGCCGTGCCTTGGTACCAGTTGTTCTCGATGCGCTGCTGAGCTGGCATCAGTTCGATGAACTCGCCAAATTCGCCGCGCAGGAAGCTCCAGCCGCTTTGTACGTGCTTGATCAGCGAGTGCGCCTTGTACTGGGTAACGACACCGACACGCCGGATGCCCGAGTTGATGCAATTGGACAGTGGGAAGTCGATGATGCGGAACTTGCCGCCGAAGGGGACTGCCGGTTTGGCGCGCCAGCTGGTCAGCTCCTTCAGGCGTGAGCCTCTGCCGCCAGCGAGTACCAGCGCCAGGGTTTCCTTGGTGAGTCGGCTGACGAAACGGGGGGTAGGGTTGTGCAGCATAAGTATCGATCCTGATTCTGTGATAACTACTCAGCGTATTCGCCTTGCGGTGTGATAGTGCGCACTATTCGTGTCTGAATGCCAATATCGGGCGAGTCTGCCTGCATTTTCCGGTCATTAGAATTGCACGGTTGCCCCCTGTTTGCGATGGTGTATGACAGATACTATCCGACCCCACCGAATGGCGACACGCTACGAATTTCTCAAAACCAGATGCTGTCGTCAGTGTTACGGAAAAAACGACTTTCATGTTGACTTAGATCAATGAAAGAATAGGGTGTCGCTTCATTCTGTTTCGGCAGTGGATTCTTACCTCTCGACGGATTCTGGGTGCTTTATCATGATCGATGCAAGCAAAAAGATTACGCAGGCGCAACAGCGTCTGATCAATGGTCATTGTCATGATCCATTCAGTGTACTTGGGCGGCATCCGACGGGGAAGGATGGGCTGGTGGAGGTTGTCGTGTTCGCACCGCATATCGAAACCTTGACCATCGGTGACGCTGGCGAGCCGATGCAGCGTATCGAGAACAGTGATTTCTTTATCTGGCAAGGGCCGGAAGAGGCGATGCCAGGGCACTATCGCCTGCATGCTGTCGACAAGACGGGGCATGCGTTCGACTTTTACGATCCTTACAGCTTCGGTGTGCTGATCCCGGAATTCGATCTGGGTCTGTTCTCCAAAGGGCATCACTGGCACATCTATCGTCATTTGGGCGCGCATCCGGTCACGATCGATGGCATCGATGGCGTGATGTTCGCGACCTGGGCGCCAAACGCGCAGCGGGTCAGCGTGGTGGGCGATTTCAATCAGTGGGATGGGTTGCGCAACCCGATGCGCAACCGTGGCGCCAGTGGTGTCTGGGAGCTGTTCATTCCCGAGCTGGAGCCTGGCATCGTTTACAAGTTCGAGCTGCGTAATGCTGCCAGTGGCGAGGTGCTGAAAAAGTTCGACCCCTATGCCCAGCAGGCCGAGTTGCGCCCCAAGACGGCGTCTGTCGTGCCAGCGGTATCGACCCACGAATGGCGCGATGGGTTGTGGATCGAATCACGTGCGAAATGGGACTGGATGCACGCCCCGGTGTCCATCTACGAGGTGCATCTGGGATCCTGGCAGCTGGACGATGATGGCCATTTCCTCAACTATCGCGAACTGGCGCGGAGGCTGGTCGACTACCTGAAGCCGCTGGGCTACACGCATGTCGAGTTGCTGCCGATCACCGAGCATCCGCTGGACGCCTCCTGGGGGTACCAAGTAACCGGCTACTATGCGCCGACCGCGCGTTTCGGCACGCCGGATGATCTGCGGTATTTCATCGATTACCTGCATCAGCATGAAATCGGGGTGATTCTCGACTGGGTACCGGCTCATTTCCCGAAAGATGAGTGGGCGCTGGCCAATTTCGATGGTACCCCGCTGTACGAACATGCCGACCCGCGTCTTGGCGAGCACAAGGACTGGGGCACCAAGATCTTCAATTTCGGTCGCAACGAGGTGAAGAATTTCCTCATCTCCAGCGCCATCTACTGGATCGAAGAGTTTCATATCGACGGTATTCGCATGGATGCCGTGGCGTCGATGCTCTATCTCGACTATTCGCGTAAGCCGGGGGAGTGGTTGCCGAACAAGTATGGCGGCAACGAGAACCTGGAAGCCATCGAGTTCATCAAGCACCTGAACAGCGTGATGGGCGAGGAGTTCCCGGGTGTCCTGATGATCGCCGAGGAGTCCACCTCGTGGCCGCAGGTCTCAAGGCCGGTATATCTCGGCGGCCTGGGTTTTGCGATGAAGTGGAACATGGGCTGGATGCACGATACCTTGAGCTATATGTCCAAGGATCCGGTGCATCGTCATTACCACCATAACAACCTCACCTTCGGTATGTTGTACAGTTTTACCGAGAACTTTGTCCTGCCCTTTTCGCATGACGAGGTAGTACACGGCAAGGGATCGATGATCTCGAAGATGCCTGGCGATCGCTGGCAGCAGTTCGCCAATCTGCGGCTGCTCTATACCTATCAGTACACCTATCCCGGCAAGAAGCTGATGTTCATGGGCGGCGAGATCGGGCAGTACGAAGAGTGGTCTGAAACGCGACCGATCGCCTGGTCCTATCTTGATCATCCCGAACATGCCGGTATTCACAAGCTGGTCTCGGATTTGAACAAAGTCTACCGCGAGCTGCCGGCGTTGCATGGCGACGAGTTCTATAGCGAGGGATTTTCCTGGATCGACTGCAATGATGCTGCGCAGTCAGTGATCGCCTTTCAGCGCCGCTATGGTGCCGATTTCGTCATCGTGGTGCTGAATTTTACCCCGGTGGTGCGGCAGAACTACCGTATTGGCGTGCCTGAGCCCGGCCGTTACCATGAGGTATTCAATTCCGATTCCACCTATTATCAGGGCAGCAATACCGGCAATTTCGACTACCTCGTGTCCGAACCCAACCCATGGATGAATCTGCCGCATTCGCTGAACATGACCTTGCCGCCGCTGGGCGGGCTGATTCTCAAGCTCGAAGCATGACAGTGGCATGAAACGACCGTTGCGAACGCTTTTTGTTGCCAGCGAGGCTTACCCGCTGATCAAGACCGGCGGTCTGGCCGATGTGGCGGGGTATCTGCCGCTGGCGTTGCATGATCTGGGGGTTGAAGTCACGGTCGTGTTACCGGCCTATGCGCGCGTGCTAGAGCAGGTGAAGGCGCGGGTCATCGCCTATGTGTCGACGATTCGTGGCTATGCGCTGATTCGTGAAACCCGGCTGCCGAATTCGAAAGTGCGCTTGTGGCTGGTGGATCATCCGTTGTTCGCCGAGCGTCCGGGGAATCCCTATCTGAACGAGGAGGGCGAAGAGTGGCCCGACAATGCCATTCGCTTCGGCCTGTTCAATCAGGCGCTGGCGCAGCTGCTGGCCGGCAAGACAGCCATTACGCGGAAATTCGATATCGTCCACTGCCATGATTGGCAGACCGGTTTGCTGCCGGTGTATATGCACCAGGAACAGCTGGTCACGCCGACGATTTTCACAATTCACAACCTGGCCTATCAGGGCATCTATCCGGCAACCATGCACAGCGAGCTGAAGCTGCCGCCGTCGTCGTGGTCACATGATGGTGTCGAGTTTCACCACATGCTGTCGTTCATCAAGGGCGGGCTGGTCTATGCCGATCGCATCACGACGGTCAGTCCCACCTATGCCGATGAAATCAAGCGTGACGAGTTTGGCTATGGGTTATCCGGCTTGCTGCTGTACCGTTCGGATGATCTGATCGGCATTATCAATGGCATCGACACCAAGACGTGGAATCCTGCTACCGATCCGTTGATCGCGGAGCAATACGATGCCAAGCGTCTCGACCTGAAAGCCGAAAACAAGCTGGCGCTGCAACGTGCAACCGGCTTGCCGCATGATCCGGATGTCATGGTGTTGGGCAATGTCGGCCGCATGGTCGAGCAGAAGGGGATCGATCTCATTCTCGATGCCTTGCCCGATCTGGTGAAACTGCCGGTGCAGATCGTGATCGAGGGTTCCGGCGAATCACGTTTCGAGGCGCGACTGGCCGAGTCGATGAGCCGTTGGCCCGACAAGGTGGGTGGTCTGGTGGGTTATGATGAATCACTGGCGCATCTCATCGAAGCCGGTGCGGATGCCTTTCTGATGCCGTCACGCTTCGAGCCCTGCGGCCTCAACCAGATGTACAGCCAGGCATATGGAGCATTGCCGATTGTATACCCGACCGGGGGGCTGCGGGATACCGTCGTCGATGCCACCGAACAGACCCTCGCCGAGGGTACGGCGACCGGCTTCTATATGGACAGTCTCGGCAAGCCAGGGCTATATCGTGCAGTGGTCGAAGCGCTGAACCTGTACGCTGACAAGGCGGCATGGCGACGCATGCAGGTAACGGCGATGCAACAGGACTTCAGCTGGGAGCACAGTGCGAAGGAGTACCTGCAGCTCTATCAGACACTCTCCCGCAGCGCAGAATAGTCTTCCTCGCCCCGTCCCTGCTTCAGTGCGTCGGTCAGGATTTTCTCCACGCCCTTGAGCATGGCGGTGTTCAACTGATGTTCCGACGCCGCGTTCAGAAACAGCTCCACATCCTTGTACAGATGTTTTAACGGGAAGTTGGCGTTGTCGTAGCTGGCACCGAGCATCTTGTCGAGTTTCTTGTCGAAGGTGGGCGCGTACAACGCCGATTCGCGCAGAATGTCCATGAACTGATCGAGGTCGGCACCTTCAGCGAGAACATAGTTCAGGCTCAGGGCGAAACTCGCCGTCAACCCAGCGATCAGCTGATTCATTGCCAGCTTGACGGCGGCCGCCTTGCCGACCGGGCCGATCAGCCGGGGTTTCCCCAGCAGCGACAGTAGTGGCAGTTGTTGCTGGAACTGATTCGTGCTGGCGCCGACCATCAGCAGTAACGTTCCGTTACGTGCTTCGGGAATGCTGCCGAGTACCGGTGCCTCCAGATAGTTGCTGCCGGCGGCCTCGATCTTGAAGAGCAGATCGCGGCTCTCGTTGGGCGAGATCGTTCCCATCTGGATAATGGTCTTGCCGGCGAGTGTTTCCGGGGGGAGTGGGAGAAGAGTGTCCTCAATGGCCATGGCGTCGCTGAGAAACAGCAGCAGTGTCCGCGCCTGGTTGAGCGTATCATGCAGGTCGCCGATGACAGGCACCCGGGGATGCAATTGCTCTCGTGCTTTCTGCTCGTGCCGGTTCCAGGCGATGATATCGTGGCCTTGTTCCTGCAGTCGCAGTGCCGCGGCGCTGCC